>JANYAM010000130.1 GCA_025361365.1 Opitutus sp.
GGTCTGCTCCGAGATGTTCTTCTCCTTGCATACCTCCACGATGCTCTTGCCGCCATCGGCCGCCCGCAAAATGCGGATCTTATCTTCGGTCGTATGTCTTTTGCCTTTCATGGTCTGGGTCCTTTCTTTGGCCCAGACTAACACCAAAAGCGGCTCGAAAATTCGAGGTCACGTCAATAGCCTAAGCCGGCGGGTTTTCTTCGAAGTGGGTTCGGACAATGTCCAATAGAGACCACCAATTTCCTTTCTGCAGCAGAAAGGAAATTGCCCTCCGAAGTCCCGCTTGGCGGGACGAAGGAGGGCTTTTCATTTTCGCTGACCGAGCGCGAACGTTCACGCGCCGGTCAGCTCATCGTAAGCCGCGCCCAGGTTGCCACCGAGTCGGTTGCCGGGACCGGGCGGCACATGCAGGTCGGGGAACCCCGGGAAATTCTCGAGCTTCACGATCTCGGCCCTCGGTTTGCCGGCCTTGATCTCCTTTTCCACGTGGGCCAGCAGCGCGGCGATGTAGTCGCGAAAGACCAGGATGTCCGCATGGCCGCCGGTCACGCCGAACTTCGCGTGGCCATGGCCACAGACGTAGATCGCGTCGGCGGGATAGTTTTTCACGATCCCCTCCAGGCGGGTGTGCCAACCCCGAAAGCTTGCGCCGGCCGGCCGGTCCACGACGGGATAGATGCGGTTGAAGAGCAGGTCGCCCAGGTGCACAACGTTCGCCCGCTCGAACAGCGTGACGATGTCACCCTTCGTATGCGCCGGGCCGAAATATCGCGCGCTGATCGTCTCGTCGCCAAAGTCGTGCCGCCACGCCTCGGGGAACGTAGTGTCGGGAATCATGGGAGCGAGTTCTGCCTCGGTCGGGGGTTTCGAACCGCGCGCGGCGGCGGCGCGCATCAGCTCGGGCACGTTGGCGTGCGCCACGATCGTCTTCGTCGCCGGCCGGAACACCCCGTTGCCGCCGGTGTGGTCGCCATGGTGGTGCGTGTTGATCACCGCATCGAGCGTGCGGGCATCGCGACCGGGCAGATCGCGGAGAAAGATCGCCGCCGTGTCCGGAAACTGGGTGTCCACCGCCACGACGGCGGCGGAGTTGACGAGCCAGCCGATGCTGCCGCCGCGCCCGGTGAAATAACCGACGTTGCGGCGCAACGCCTTGAACTCGGTCACCGGCGGCGGTGGCCGAACCGGCACGGGAGCCGCCGGGGCGGCGGGGGGAGGCGTCTGGGCGGACAGTGGGCCTCTCGCGAACAGGCTCAGCGAGGCGGCGACACCGGATTTGAGGAGGAAATCACGGCGATTCATGCCCTAAGGCTAACGCCCGCCGATAGCCGGGCCAGCCCTTTTCCGTAACACTGTAACCTTTCCGCCCCCGGACGGTATTACCCGCCGCACACACCTATGACTACCTTCCATGATCCTCGCGCCCGTCACCCAATTCCGAGTTCCCTCCCGGCCCGCCGCCGCTAGCCTGCCCGTCGCCGTGGAAGCCACGTCCGACCATGAACTCATGATTGCCGTCCGCGCGGGCGAAATCCGCCGGCTGGGCGACCTCTTCGAGCGCTACCACAAGCCGCTCTACGGTTTCTTCGTGCGCCTGACCAACCAGCCGTCGGTGGGCGAGGACCTGGTGCAGATCGTCTTCTACCGCATCCTCAAATACCGGCACACCTACCGCGACGAGGGCAAGTTCTCCGCCTGGATCTACCACCTCGCCCGCAAGGTCGCCGCCGACCATTTCCGCAAGCACGCATCGACCCCGACGCCCACCGACCCGTCCGACCTGCACGAGCAGCCGGCGAGCGAGCCCCAGCCCTCCGAACAGGCCGCCACCGCCGAGGACGTCGTGCTGCTCCGCGCCGCCCTCGCCCGCCTGCCGCTCGAGCATCGCGAGGTGCTCGTGCTCTCCCGCCTCCAGCATCTCGAGCACAAGGAGATCGCCAAGCTGCTCGACTGCTCGGTCGGCGCCGTGAAGGTCCGGGCCCACCGCGCGCTCAAGGAGCTGCGCGAAGTCTATTTCAAAATCAGAAAGGAAAAGGCGGCCTGACCGCCCCTCATCACACCACCAGGGATCCACCATGAACTGCCAACGTGTCCAGGATAGCTTCATCGATTACCAGGACGGCTCGCTGCCGGCCGACGAGTCCGCCCAGCTCCGCGCCCACCTCGCCAGCTGTCCCACCTGCCAGCGCGAGTGGGCCGCTCTCCAGGAAATGACGTCCAAGCTCGACGCCCTCCCGGCCGCGGAGCCCAGCCCGCGCCTGCGCGAAAACTTCTACGCCATGCTCGAGACGCACCAGCGCGAGGCCGACGCTCCGAGCCCCTTCGCGCTCGCCCGCGGCCGGATCGACCGTTTCTTCGCGGCGCTGCTGCCCGCGCAGCCCGCGCTGCAGTTCGCCTTCGCCCTTGCGCTCCTGATCGGCGGCCTCCTGGCCGGCCAGCACTACCTGGCCCGGCCCGGGACGGTCGCCCCCGCGGTCGACGTGGCGGCCCAGCACAAGATCGCGGAGCTCGAGGCCAAGGTTAACTCCATGGGGCAACTCGTCACCTATTCGCTGCTCCAGCAGCAATCCACCGGCGACCGCCTCCAAGCTGTGCTGACTTCCATGGACGTGAAGAGCCCAGATCGCAAAGCGCTCACCGATCTTGTCGGCGCGCTGGCGTTTGATCCCTCGATCAACGTCCGCCTCTCCGCCGTCGAGGCCCTCGCGCAGCATACCGACGACTCGCTGGTCCGGGCCGGCGTGCTCTCCGCCCTCCCGCGCGAACGCGCCCCGCTGGTCCAGGTCGCCATGATCGAACTGCTCGCCGGTGCCCGCGACCTGGCGGCCCTGCCGGTGTTTGAAAAACTTTCCCGCGATGAGGCGACCGACATCAACGTCCGCGACGCCGCGCGACGCGCCCTCGCCGTGCTGCGTCTGCCGGCCGATCCCGCCCCCGCCGCCACGCTCAAGTCCCCCGCCCAACCCGCTCTCTCATGAAAAACAACATCCCCTCCCACCTCCTCCGTTTCGCGCTCATCGCGAGCCTGGCCGTTGCGCCGCTGGCGCGCGCCGGCGACAACGACCGCACCACCGCCACCGTCAAGCTTTCCGCCCCCGGCAAGCCCGCCACCCTGAGCCTCGACATGCCCTGGGCCGACATCCGGATCACCGGTGTCGACGGCGACACCGTCACGGTCGAATCCTCCTTGAACCAGAAAAATACGAAACACCCCCGGCCCGGCGCCCTGCGCCGGCTCGATGACGAGGTCAGCTTCGAACTCGTCGAGAAGGACAATGTCGTGACCGTCCGCCTCGTTGGCGACAACCCCTGGGCCGGCCACGATGCCGAGTTTAAGATCTCCGTCCCGCGCGCCATGGCGCTCAGCCTCAAGACCGACGCCGGTGGCGACCTCGTCGTCCTGGGCGTCGAGGGCGACGTCGAGGTCAACAACATGAATGGCGAGGTGCGGCTCGAGGGTCTCGTCGGCTCCGCGGTCATCAACACCATGAATGGCGAGGTCCGCGCCGTCTACGCGAAGGTCCCCGAAAAACCCATCTCGATCACCTCGATGAACGGCGAGGTCGACCTGCGCCTGCCCGCCGAGACCAAGGCCAACGTCCGCCTGCGCACGCACAACGGCTCGATCCTCACCGATTTCAGCGAGGATGCCCTCAAGACCAAGGCCGAGGGCAGCACCGGCAAGAATTCCGGGTATAGCTACAGCTACGGTTATGGCGATTCCGCCCGCGCGGCGGCCGATGCCGCCCGGATGGCGGTGGATGCGAGCCGCGCCGCCGCGCAGGTCTCGCGGGAGGTCGCCCGTGAAGTGCATCGCGAAGTCGCCAAGGCCGTGAAGGGCGACAGCGATGCCACCGATTCCGTGGCGCCGACGCCTCCCACGGCGCCCCACGCCCCCCGGGCACCGCGTGCACCGATTCCCCCGATCACTGGCGGCAAGCTGGTCAGCGGCACCCTCAACGGCGGCGGCGTAGACATCAAGGTCTCGACCATGAACGGCGAGATCACCCTCCGGCAGACGAAGTAAATCCTCCGCCCGCTTCCTCCTTCCGCCCGCCTGGCTTCGTGCCCGGCGGGCGTTTTTTTGCGCACGGGTAGACGCCGGCTTGAGCCGGTCGCGGCGGTCTTTTCTTTTTCGCGGAAACTGCTCTGATCGCGGCGCCCCTTGAGTCCGAACCGCCCGCCGCCCACATGAAAGCCGTCCGCCTCGTCACCCCGCGGCATCCCCTGGAACTGCACGAGATTCCCGTGCCCGTCCCGGGCCCCGGCGACGTGCTGGTGCGGGTCCACGCCGCGGGCATCTGCCACTCCGATGCGCACTATCGCGCCGGCGTCTCGCCCGCCGGGCCGCTGCCGCTCACGCTCGGCCACGAGGTCGCCGGCGTGGTCAAACAGGTCGGCGCGAAAGTCCGGAATGTCCGCATCGGCGACCGGGTCTGCCTCCACTATCTGGCCACCTGTGGCGCGTGCCCGTGGTGCGCGGGTGGCCACGAGCAGTTTTGCGCCACCGGCCAGATGATCGGCAAGCACCGCGCCGGCGGCTTCGCCGAATACATCGTCCTGCCCGCGGCCAGCGTGTTTCTGCTGCCGGCGGCGATCTCCTTCGCGCACGGCGCCGTGTTGATGTGTTCCTCCGCGACCGCCCTGCACGCCCTGCGCAAAGCCCGGCTGCAATCCGGGGAAAGCGTGGCGGTGTTCGGCCTCGGCGGCCTGGGCGCGTCGGCCGTCCAACTGGCCCGGGCCCTCGGCGCGGCCACGGTCTACGCCGTCGACCTCAACCCAGCCAAGCTGGCGCTGGCGGAAAAATCCGGCGCGATCCCGGTCAATGCGCGCACGACCGATCCGGTCAGGACTATCCGCCAACTCACCGGCGGCCGCGGGGTCGACGTGGCCCTCGAGCTCATCGGCCTGCCGCTGACCATGCAGCAGGCCGTGCGCGTGCTCGGTCCGCTGGGCCGCGCGGCGCTCGCCGGCCTGACCCAACAATCATTCGCGATCCAGCCTTACACGGAATTGCTCGGCCCGGAGGCGGAGATCATCGACGTGTCGGACCATCTCGCCCGGGAGATCCCCGAGCTGCTGCGGCTGACCCTCGAGGGGAAACTGGACCTCGGTCCCATCGTCACCCGCACGGTGCCGCTCGACGCCGGCGCCATCAACGGGGTGCTGGAAGAGCTGGAAAACTTCGGCGGCGCGACGCGCACCGCCGTATCGGTCAAGCCCTGACCCGCGTTGACGCGGCCCCCGCGGAGCCTAAGGTGCCCACATGACTATTCGCCGGTCCGCCCTGCTCTGTCTTCTGTTCCCGATTCTCGGCTCCTTGCTCAGCGCCCAGATCGACCGCGTCAACGGCCGCGCCTTCGCCACCCGCTCGCCCGTGCTCGGCCAGCATGGCATGGTCTGCACCAGCCACCCGCTCGCGACGCAGGCCGGCCTCGATGTCCTCAAGGCCGGCGGCACCGCGGTCGACGCCGCCATCGCGGCCAACGCCGCGCTCGGCCTGATGGAGCCGGTGAGCAACGGCGTGGGCGGCGATCTCTTCGCCATCGTGTGGGACGCGAAGACCAAGAAGCTCTACGGCCTCAACGCTTCGGGCCGCTCCCCGCTCGGCCTCAGCTACGACCAGATGAAGGCCGAGCTGGCGAAGACCGCCACGCCGAACCACATCCCGTCGCGCGGCTTCCTGCCGATCTCGGTGCCGGGCGCCGTCGACGGCTGGTTCGCGCTGCACGGCAAGTTCGGCAAGCTGCCGATGAAGGACCTGCTCGCGCCGGCCATCCGCTACGCGAACGAGGGCTTCCCCGTCACCCAATACATCGGCTACCTCTGGGGCATCGGCGTGCGCTACGCCAAGGCCGACAAGTTTCCCGGTGCGTTCCTCGACGTCTACGCCCCCGGCGGCAACGCCCCGCGCGAGGGCGAGGTCTTCAAGAACCCGGCGCTGGCGCACACGCTCGGCTTGATCGCGGAAAAGGGCCGCGATGCCTTCTACAAGGGTAAGATCGCGGACCAGATCGACGCCTTCATGCGCGCGAATGGTGGTTTTCTCCGCAAGGCCGACTTCGAGCACAACGAGCCCACGTGGGTCGAGCCCGTCTCCGTCAATTACCGCGGCTACGACGTCTATGAGCTGCCGCCCAACTCGCAGGGCATCGCCGCGCTCCAGATGTTAAACATCCTCGAGGGCTACGACCTCGCGAAGATGGGCTACAACTCCCCCGACGCCCTGCACGTGCTGATCGAGGCCAAGAAGCTCGCCTTCGAGGACCGCGCGAAATTCTACGCCGACCCGGCGTTCGCCAAGATCCCGTTGCAAGGGCTGCTTTCGAAGGAATATGCCGCCGAGCGCCGCAAGCTGATCAATCTCGCCCGCGCCGCCCGCACCTACGACGCCGGCAACCCTGCGCTCAAGGACGGCGACACCATCTATCTGTGCACCGCCGACGCCGAGGGCAACATGGTGTCGCTCATCCAGTCGAACTACCGCGGCATGGGTTCCGGCATCAGCGTGCCGGGCCTCGGCTTCACGTTCCAGGACCGCAGCGAGATGTTCACGCTCGAGCCGGGCCACGCCAACGTCTACGCGCCGGGCAAGCGCCCGTTCCAGACCATCATTCCCGGCTTCGTCATGAAGGGCGGCCAGCCGTGGGAAGCGTTCGGGCTCATGGGCGGCGCGATGCAACCCCAGGGCCACGTGCAGGTGCTCGTCAACCAGATCGACTTCGGCATGAACATCCAGGAGGCCGGCGACGCCGCGCGCTGGCAGCACGAGGGCTCAAGCGAGCCCACCGGTGAGAAGATGACCGACGGCGGCACGGTGCAGGTCGAGAGCGGCATTCCTTACGAGAGCACCCGCGCCCTCGCCCAGCGCGGTCACGTGATCGTCGGCGGCATCGGCGCCTTCGGCGGCTACCAGGCCATCCGCTGGGACCCGGTGAACAAGGTTTACTGGGGCGCCAGTGAAAGCCGCAAGGACGGCCAGGCCGCGGGCTACTGAAGATGAAAGCTGTCGCGAAAAAGAAATCCGCCCCGCTTCCCCTGTTCAACTGGCTCAAGGCGCGCGGCGCCGGCATCCTGCTGCATCCCACCTGCCTGCCGGGCAACCAGGGCTGCGGCGTGCTCGACGGCCACGCGCTGCGCTTCCTCGATTTCGTGCAGGCGGCCGGCCTGAAATACTGGCAGGTCTGTCCACTCGGCCCGACGGGCTATGGCGACTCGCCCTACCAGTGCTTCTCGGCCTTCGCCGGCAACACCTACCTCATCGATCTCGCCGCGCTCATCCCGTTCGGCCTGCTTAAGCCGGCCGACCTCGCGCCGCTCGCCGCGTTGTCCGCCGACACGACCGATTACGGCGCCATCTACAACCTCAAGCCGAAGCTGCTCGAATCAGCCTACGCGCAGTTCCAACAGAAGCGTCCCGCGCTACCTTACGGCGACTTCGCCGCGTTCTGCCAAAAGAATGCCACCTGGCTGGACGCTTACGCCTACTTCCGCGCCCTGAAGGATCATTTCAAGGGCGCCGCCTGGTGGGAATGGCCGCTCGAGGCGCGGGATTTTGCCCGCGCGAAGAAATCCCCCCTGCACGCCAAGCTCGCCGACGCCATCGCCGCCTACCAGTTCGGCCAATACCTGTTCTTCGGCCAGTGGACCCTAGTGCGCGCCGCCGCGCGCGCGCGTGGCATCGAGATCATCGGCGACCTGCCGATCTTCGTCGCCGGCGACTCCGCCGACGCCTGGGCCCACCCGGGGCTGTTCGAGCTCGACCCGAAGACGTTCCTGCCGGTGGCCGTCGCCGGCGTGCCGCCGGACTACTTCTCCGCCGACGGCCAGCTGTGGGGCAACCCGCTCTACCGCTGGAAAGCCCACCAGGCCGACGGCTACGCCTGGTGGCTGGACCGCATGCGCGCCACCTTCGGGGTGTGCGACATCGTGCGCATCGACCACTTCCGCGGCTTCGACGCCTACTGGCGGATTCCCTATCCGGCGAAGAACGCCCGCGTCGGCGAGTGGGTGCCCGGCCCGGGCCTCGACCTGTTCCGCGCCTTTCAGGCCGCCGACCCGGCCGCCCGCATCATCGCCGAGGATCTCGGCGTGCTCACCGACTCCGTGGTGAAACTCCGCGAGGGCTCCGGCCTGCCCGGCATGCTCGTGCTCCAGTTCGCCTGGGGCAGCGACGCGCAGAACGGCTACCTCCCGCACAACGCCACACCGAACTCCGTTATCTATGCCGGCACTCATGACAACGACACGACCGTCGGCTGGTATCAGGCCGCGCCCGAGCCGGAGCGCAACTACGTGCGCCGCTACCTGCGGGTCGACGGAACCGATGTCGCCTGGGACTTTGTCCGTGCCAGCTACGCCAGCGCCTCGCGCCTCGCCGTCGTCACGCTGCCCGACCTCTTCGCGCTCGGCTCCGCCGCGCGCTTCAACACGCCGTCGCAGGCGCAGGGCAACTGGCAGTGGCGTTACCGCGCGCCGGCACTGGAGAAATTCTTCGGCGGCACGACCAATTATCTCCGCGAACTCGCCGCGCTCTACGGCCGCTGAAAAATTTCCGCGCGCTGATTTTTTCGGCGCGGAGAATTTTTTTGGCGCGTTTTTCAGATTTTTTCGCCGCCGAAATTATTTTCAGGAACGATAATATTTTTAGTGCAACTGCGCGGAAAATTTCCGACACTGCGTCATGGCTAAAAAGAAAAAGGCTAAGAAAGCTGTTAAGAAAAAGAAGAAGTAACGTTCGCGTTGCTGCTTCTCTCTCCCCTCAACGCCGGCTCTTTGAGCCGGCGTTTTTTCCCTCCCCCTGCGAACCTGACCGGCGCAGGGATTTTTATTTCCCGGCGGCAACGGGGTGCGAATGAGGTGGCGCGCATTGCCCGCAACGCGCTTTCAGGATCCACGCCGCACCCGGGCCCAGCGCGGTGGGGGCAACGCGCTCCACCGGCCAATCCTTACTTCACCGCGGCCCAGACGCGCTGCACGTCGTCGTGGTCCTCGATCTCCTGCAGGAATTCGCCCACCTCGGCGCGGTGCGCATCGTCCAGCACGGGATACTGCTTGGCCACGTAGCCGATCTCGCTCGTGATGACGTGCCAGCCGTGCTCCTTCAGCCAGACGGAGACGGCGTGGACCGCGGTGCGGTCGGTGACGAAGTGTGCGCCGGTGGCGCCCTCGGGAATGTCGTCGTTCTGCGCGTGGGTCAGCGGGCTGAAATCATTGGCGCCAGCCTCGATGGCCACGGCTTCCAGGTCCGCGCCGGCCGCGGCCGTATGGGCCTCGACGATGCCGACGTGGTCGAACAGGAACTTGTTGCTGCCGGCCGAACCGAGCACGCCCTTTTTGAACAGCACGCGGATCTCCGGCGCGGTGCGCTGGTGGTTGTCGGTGTAGACCTCGACGATCACCGGCACCTTGTGCGGGGCGTAGCCCTCGTAGACGACGTGGTCGAGCGAGATCTTGTCCCCGCCGGAGCCCGTGCCCTTGGCGATGGCGCGCTCGATGGCGTCGCGCGTCACGTTGGCCTTGCGGGCCTTTTCGAGGACGGCGTGCAGCCGGGCGTTGCCGGCCGGGTCGCCGCCGCCGAGCTTGGCGGCCACGGTGATTTCCTTGACCAGTTTGCCGACCGTCTGGCCCTTCTTCAGGTTGACGATCGCGCGTTTCGCATGAAGCCATTGGCGTCCCATAGGAAGGTCAGACTACAACGGGGTTTGCGCCGACGGCAAGTCTGCTGACAGGCTGTTGTCAGCCGCACCCGCTACCATCTCTGCCATGCAAAACCGCTGCCCCTGGGCCGAAGCCGAACTCCAGCACCATTACCATGACACCGAGTGGGGCGTGCCGTCGCACGACGACCGCCACCTGTTCGAGATGCTCATCCTCGAGGGGGCGCAGGCCGGCCTGAGTTGGGCGACCATCCTGAAAAAGCGGGAAAACTACCGCGCGGCCTACCACGGCTTCGCCGGCGCCCGCATCGCCCGCTATACCGCCAAAGACCAAGCCCGCCTGCTCGCCAACGCCGGCATCGTGCGCAACCGCCTCAAGGTCGCAGCCTCCGTGCTCAACGCCCGCGCCTTTCTGGCCGTGCAGGCGGAGTTCGGCTCCTTCCATCGCTACCTCTGGCAATTCGTCGGCGGCCGACCGATCCAACACAACCTGAAGCGGTCCGCGCAGATTCCCGTTAGCACCGCGGAGTCCGACGCGATGAGCCAGGATCTAAAGCTCCGCGGCTTCAAGTTCGTCGGCACCACGATCTGCTACGCGTTCATGCAGGCGACGGGCATGGTCAACGACCACCTCGTGACGTGTCCCCGGCACCAAGCGTGCGCGAAGTTGGTGTAAGGGCCCTGTAGCGGCGGCCTATGACCGCCGAATAACGCGACGAGGCAATCGACGGTCATAGACCGCCGCTACAGCTACAGGCCGGCAGCGTTGCCTTGCCTCACCTTCGACGGTCCGTCACACCCCGTGGCTTCATGCCTTGGATCGTCGCCAGCCTCCTGTCCGCGCTGTTTCTCGGGTGCTACGAACTGGGCACCAAGCACGCCGTGCGCGACAACGCCGTCCTGCCGGTGCTGTTTTTCGCCAACGTCTGCAGCGCCACGGTCTGGGCGTCGCTCCTCGCCGTGGGCGCCGCCGCACCGGGCACGCTGCCCGCGTGGCTCCTCGTGGCTCCGCTGACCGGGCACCAACATCTGCTGCTGCTCGGCAAGTCCACCCTCGTGGCCGCCTCGTGGGTCTGCAGTTATTTCGCGATCAAGCATCTGCCCGTGTCGCTCGCGTCGCCTGTCCGCGCCACCGGCCCGATGTGGACGCTCCTCGGCGCCGTGCTGGTGCTGGGCGAGCGGCCAAGCGCCCTCGAGGGCGTCGGCATCGCGATCACGCTGGCGTCCTTCGTCGGGTTGTCGTTCGCCGGGCAGCGCGAGGGCATCCATTTCCACCGCGACAAGTGGTTCGGCTTCCTGCTTGCGGGCACGCTCCTGGGCGCACTGAGCGGGCTCTACGACAAGTTCCTCCTCGGCCGCGCGGGTTTTTCCGCCGCGACCGTCCAATGCTGGTTCTCAATCTATCTCGCGGCGCTCTTTCTGCCGCTGGCCGTCGGCTGGAAACTCCGGCTGTGGCCACGCCATGTCTTCCACTGGCGCTGGAGCATCCTCGTGGTCTCCTTCGCGCTGCTGCTCGCTGACTTCGTCTACTTCGACGCCCTGCGCAACCCGGATGCCCTCGTCTCGCTGGTCTCCAGCCTGCGCCGCGGCAGCACGCTGGTGGCGTTCGCCGGCGGGCTGTGGCTGTTCGGCGAGGTCAACAGCCGCCCGAAGTTCCTCGCCGTGCTCGGCGTGCTCACCGGCATCGTGCTGACGATCCT
>JANYAM010000148.1 GCA_025361365.1 Opitutus sp.
TTCAACAAGAAGGGCACGCAGTTCAACTTCTCCTTCGGCACCCGCTTTTAATCCCGCAATCTCACCCCCATTATGAATAAGATCATCCGCTCATTCCTGCTCCTGGCCGCTTGCGCCACCGGCGCCACCGCCTTGCTCGCGCAGCCGGCCATCAAACTGGTCATCGTCGACGTGGCGAAGGCCTACGACGGCTATTACAAGGCCGAGGACGTCAACGCCAAGTTCACGGATGCCCGCCAGAAGGCCCAGGAACAGGCCGAGGAACTCCGCAAGCAGGGCCAGACCATGGTCGACGAATACAAGGAGCTCGCCGAGCAGGCCAAGAGCACGCTGCTCAACCCCGACGCCAAGGCCAAGGCCGAGCAGGCCCGCGACAAGAAGATGGAGGACATCCAGCGCAAGCAGGCGGAACTGCAGAATTTCGCCCAGAACACCGACCGCCAGCTACAGCAGCAGATGCTGACCCGCCGCGAGATGCTGCTCGATGAGATCACCAAGGTCGTGAAGGATCTGGCCAAGCGCAAGGGAGCCAACCTGGTCATCGACAAGTCCGGCCTGTCCGCCTACCGCATTCCGATCGTGCTCGATAACGACGACGCCTTTGACATCACCGCCGAGGTGCTCACCGAGTTGAACAAGGACCGTCCCGCGCCTGCGCCGGGCGCCGCTCCGGCCTCGGCCGCCGCCAAGCCCGCCGCCACCACGCCGGCGCCTGCGAGCCCGGCCCCGGGCTTCACGGTCCCGAACGTCAGCAAGCCCGCGGATCCGGCCAAGAAGCCGTAAGAATCCTTGCCAAGCCCTGTTCCACCGAACAGGGCTTTTTTGTGTCCATGCAGGTCGCTTACACCCCCGCTGAGATCGCCGCCATCGTTGGCGCCCCCCGCACCGCCGGCACGACCACGGACCTGATCCGCGACATCGCTTCGCTGACCGCCGCGCGGGCCGGAGACCTGTCCTTCCTTGGCAACGCCAAATACCGCGCCCAAGTGGCCGCCAGCACGGCCACCGCGCTGCTGCTGCCGCTCGATTACACCGGCGAGCCCCAGCCGGGCCAGGTCTTCCTCTTTGTCGAGAACCCCTCCGTGGCCCTGGCGAAGGTCTGCGCCCGCATCGAGGCGGCGCTCTGGCCCAAGCCCACCCCGGGCGTCCACCGCAGCGTGATCGTGGCGCCCACGGCCCGGGTTGATGCCACGGCACACGTCGGCCCGTTGTGCGTCGTCGAGGACGACGCGGTCGTCGGCCCCGGCAGTGTGCTGCAGGCCTCGGTCTTCGTGGGCCGCGGCGCGCAGATTGGCCGGGATTGTTTCCTCATGCCGGGCGTCGTGCTCGGCGCCGGCTGCTCGCTGGCCAACCGCGTCCGGCTCCAGCCGGGCGTGGTCATTGGCTCGGACGGTTTTGGCTACGAGTTCGTGAACGGCCGGCACGAGAAGGTCCCGCAGATCGGGGTGGTGATCATCGGGGACGACGTCGAGATTGGCGCCAATTCGACTCTCGATCGCGCCCGGTTCAGCCGGACGGTCGTGGGGGAGGGCACCAAGATCGACAACCTGGTGCAGGTCGCCCACAACGTCGTCATCGGCAAGCACTGCATCCTGTGCGCCCAAGTTGGCATCTCCGGCAGCACCACCCTCGAGGACTACGTGATCCTGGGCGGCCAGGCCGGGGTGGGCGGCCACATCACCTTGGGCAAGGGCAGCAAGGGCGGCGGGGGGGCCGGCATCGCCTCCGATGTCCCGGCGGGCGCCTACGTAAACGGCAACCCGGCCATCCCCTACATGCTCGAGCGCCGGCTCGCGGTCCTGCACCAGCGGCTGCCCGACCTCTTCAAGCGCGTCGAGGCGCTTGAAAAGAAGTAAAAAATAAGAAGGAAGAATCAGGCAGGGTTGGCGGCTCGCACCACCGCTCAGCTGTTTCTTCGTTCTTAATTCTTCCTTCCCTCTTCTTACTTAGTCCCGCCGCCTTTTTCTCCTTCCCGCGCGTCCGCTTCTCGGCTACCAACCGGCGGTAATGAGGGACACGAAGCTCAAGATTTTCTCCGGCTCATCCAACCGCGCACTGGCAGAGGAAATCTGCTCGTCCATCGGCGTCCCGCTGGGCGACGCGACCGTCACCTGCTTCCCCGACGGCGAGTCGTTCGTGAAGATCAACGAGAACATCCGCGGCGCGGATACCTATTTCATCCAGTCGACCTGCCCGCCGACCAACCATCACCTGATGGAGCTGCTGATCATGATCGATGCCGCCAAGCGCGCGTCGACGTCGCGCATCACGGCCGTCATCCCGTTCTACGGCTACGCGCGCCAGGACCGCAAGGACCAGCCCCGCGTGCCGATCACGGCCAAACTCGTGGCCGATCTTCTCACGGCCGCCGGGGCGAACCGGGTCCTGGCGATGGACCTGCACAGCCAGCAGATCCAGGGTTTCTTCAACATCCCGGTCGACCATCTCTTCGCCTCGCCGGTCTTCTTCGAATACCTGGCGACCAAGAAATTCAACAAGCTCGTGGTCTTCTCGCCCGATGTCGGCGGCATGAAGATGGCCGCGGCCTATGCCGATGTCCTGGGCGCCTCCCTCGGCCTCGTGGCCAAGAAGCGCACCGGCGCCACCACCGTCGAGGCCATCAACGTCGTCGGCGAAGTGGACGGTTGCGACGTCCTCCTCGTGGACGACATCACCGAGACCGCCGGCACCCTCACCGCCGCCGCCAAGATCCTGAAAGACCATGGCGCCAAGAGCATCCGCGCCGCCGTCAGCCACTGCGTCCTCAACGAAATTGCCTACGAGCGACTCAAGGGCGGCTTGATCGACGAGCTGATTACGACCAACTCCGTGCCGATCGACACCCGCGGCCTGCCCATCACCGTCCTGAGCATCGCCCCGCTGCTGGGCGAGGCCATCCTGCGCATCAACACGAACGAGAGCGTCACCAGCCTTTTCAAGATCAAGGGTTTCTAGGCGCCTGCTTGCGGAACAGCCGGGTTTGGCCAGTGTCATTGTCCGCTCCCATTTCCCTATGAAATCCAAGTCGGTTGCCCTGCTCTTTGCCTTCGCCACTTCCCTCCTCGGCCTGACCGCCGGCCTGCTCGCCGCGGAGAAGGCCGCCGACAAGACGGCCCCCAAGGCGGCCGCCGTGCCGCTCAAGAAACCCACGCTGAAGATCGACGCCTCGCCGATCGGCGAGGTCAAGGGCCTCGTCACCAGCTACGCCGACGCCCTCGAGGCCATCCGCCCCGCCGTGGTCTCGGTCACCTCCAGCAAGATGGTGCGCCAGCAGGTGCCGGAGTTCCTCCGCCAGTTCGGCGCGCAGGGCCGCGAGCAGAAGCAGAGCGGGCTCGGCTCGGGCGTCATCATTTCCACGGACGGCTTCATCATCACCAACAACCACGTCGTGGAGGAGGCGGATGAACTCAAGGTGTTCCTGAATGATGATCGCGAGTATATCGCCAAGGTCATCGGCACCGATCCCAAGACCGATATCGCCGTCATCAAGATCGAGGCCGAGAACCTGCCCGCCGCCACGCTGGCCGACAGCGCCAAGCTGCGCGTCGGCGACGTGGTCTTCGCCATCGGCAACCCGCTCGGGGTCGGCCAGACGGTCACCATGGGCATTGTTTCCGCCACCGGCCGCAAGGTGGGCATCCTCGACGAGGTGGGCGGCTACGAGGATTTCATCCAGACCGACGCCGCCATCAACCAGGGCAACTCCGGCGGCGCCCTGATCGACGCCCGTGGCCGCCTCGTGGGCATCAACTCCGCCATCATCTCCACTTCGCAGGGCAACATCGGCATCGGCTTCGCCATCCCGGTCAACCTCGCCAGCTCGATCATGCACAGCCTGATCGACACCGGCACGGTGTCCCGCGGCTACCTGGGTGTCGCCACCGATCCCACGCCGGTCAGCGCCGACCTGGCTGAGTCCTTCGGCCTGCCCCGCGACACCAAGGGCGTGATCGTGACCGACCTCAATCCGGCCGACGGGCCGGCCGCCAAGGCCGGGTTGAAACGCGATGACATCATTGTCGCGATCAACGACAAGCCGGTGGCGTCACGCGACGATCTGCGCATGTTCATCGCGCAGACGCCGCCCGACACCAAGATCACGGTCAAATTCTTCCGCGACGGCAAGGCTCAGACCAAGGAGATCACCCTCGGCAAGCAGCCGGAAGACAATGCGTCGGACGGTGAATTCATTTCCGGCGTCTCGGTGGCGCCGTTGAGTGACGAGGCGCGCAAGAGCCTGCACATCGACGACCGGGTCGAGGGCATCGTCATTACGGAGGTCGCGCCGGCTTCCCCGTATCGGGAAATCTTTCCGCAGGGCGCGGTGATTGCGGCGATCAACCGCGTGCCGGTGACCGACCTGGCCTCGGCCAAGCGCCTGTTGCGCGACGGGCGCAACATCGCCCTGGTTTATTACCGCGGCGTTTACCGCTACATCGGGTTCAACCGCTGACGGAGTGAGAGGGAAAGTGAGAGTGGTCTATTCCTAAGCCGGAAACCCGCGGGCAACTTGAGCCGAGGGTTTGTTCACTTTCACCCTCACTTTTCCCTTCCGCCTAGCTCCCCGGCTTGGTCGCCGGGATCTTCGCCATCTCCGGCGGCACCTGGTCGGCCGGGTAGGTGGGATAGCTCATCGTCAGCAGCGAAAGGCAGGGCACGTCAAACTTCGCCTGGCCGGCACTGCGGTCGACCATCACGGCGACGGCGACGGCCGTGCCGCCGTGTTTCTTCACGATGTCGAGGCACTCCTGCACGCGGCCGCCGCGGGTGATGACATCCTCGACGACGAGGACTTTTTCGCCCGGCTTGAAGGTGAAGCCGCGGCGCAGCACGAGGACGTTGTTTTCCTTCTCGGCAAAAATGAACCGGCTCTTCGACTGCCGGGCCACTTCCTGGCCGATGACTAGCCCGCCCATGGCCGGCGCGAGCACCGTGTCGTAGGCCAGCGCGCCGAGCTTCTGCTTGAGCAGGGCGCCGAGGCGTTCCACGGCCGGCATATCCTGGAAGACCTGCGCGCACTGGAAGAAATGCCCGCTGTGCAGCCCGGAGCGCAGGACAAAATGCCCCTGCAGCAGTGCCTTGGTGCGGATGAAGATGTCGGTGACCTCCTGTTGAACGGCGTCCATGCGAAAAACGTGGGGCAATCCGGTGTGGCATGTAAACCATTTTTGGGTAATCTCCGCGTCATGATTCCTTCGCTCGACAAGCCCGCGCTCGAAGATGAGCTCGGCGACGTGCTCGAGAAGGCCGCGCGCAATGTGCCGCTCTCGATCGAGAGTCTGGCGCTGGCGGCCAAGGTGGACACGGGCCGGTTGCGTGATGCGCTCGACTACCGGCCGGACCTCTCCCCGGCCGAGATCGGCCGGCTCGCTGGCGTGCTCAACCTGAACGAGGTCGGGCTGAATGCCCTTGCGCAGGGGCTCTACCCGCTGCCGGATGCCACGGGGCTGACCTTCTGCCTGCACCCGCTGCGGATGCCCTATGGCGTCGGCGTGGCCAATGCCTATCTGCTCAGCCAGTGCGGGAGCGACAGCGCCGTGCTGTTCGATACCGGCGCGAGCCATGCGGAGCTCCACCGGGCGTGGCCGGCGCCGATCCAGCGGCTCGACGCCGTGTTCATCTCGCACTACGAGGCCGAGCATATTGGCGGACTCGAGGTCGTGCTGCGCGAGAGCGAGCTCGGGCAGTTTTACGGCCCGGCCAACGGCCGCTGGCCGGAGTGTCGCGGGCTGGGCGAGGGGCAACAGGTCACGGTGGGTGGCTTTAAGATCACGGCCTTCAGCACCCCCGGCCACGCGGCTGAGCACAATTGCTACCTGGTGGAATCTGCGGTGCAGCCGGCCGGGCCGGCGCTGCTGATCTCGGGCGACCTGATTTTTGCGGGTTCGCTGGGCGGCGGCTATTTCTGCTGCCAGCGGCAGCTGACGCATTCCCGGCGCATCCTGGACCTGCTGGCCGATGATGCGGTGATCGCCCCCGGTCACGGCCCGCTGACCACCGCCGCCAACGAGCGGCGCTTCAACCCGTTCCTCGCCCGCTAGGCCTTGGTCGTTCGGCCCGGTCGGCGCCAGCGAAACGGCTTCCTCTCCGGCGCGCGCGGCTGCTAGCTTGTCCCGATGCCAGCTCCGCTCCACGTCACCCGGTTCGACTTCCGGCCGCTCGACATCCCGCTGCACACGCCCTTCGGCATTTCCGGCGGGGCGCAGGCGGTGGCCAACAACGTGCTCGTGACGGTTGAGCTGGAAGGCGGGGCGGTCGGTTATGGCGAGGCGGCGCCGTTGCCACCCTACAACGGCGAAACCCAGGCAGACGCGCTCGCCACCCTGGCCGGGGCGCGCCGCTGGCTCGTCGGCCGGCAGGCGGCGGACTGGCGCGCGTTGGCCGAGGAATTCCGCCAGCGCGGCGGCGGCCGGTGCGGCTCGGCCCAGTGCGCTTTCGAGATGGCCCTGCTCGACGCCCTGACGCGACGCGACGGCGTGTCGTTGTGGAAATTTTTCGGCGGCGCCGGCACGACGCTTGAGACTGACATGACCGTGACGACCGGCTCGCCCGAACAGGCCGCGACGGACGCCCGCGCCATCCGGGCCCGGCGCATCCGCATGATCAAGGTCAAGGTCGGCGGACCCAAGGGCCCGGCCTACGACCTGGCCCGCTTGAAGGCGATCCACGAGGTGGCGCCGGATGCCCCGCTCATTCTCGATGGCAACGCCGGCGTCTCCCGGGCGGATGCCACCCAACTGGTGCAGGGCCTTCGCGCCCTTGGCATCAAGCCAGCCTTGCTCGAGCAGTGGCTGGCCAAGGACGACTTGATTGGCCTCCGGGCGCTCGGCGAGGAAAGCGGCTGGCTGGTGGCCGGCGACGAGAGCGTCTGCTCGGCGGCCGACGCCCAGAAAATCGCCGACGCCAAGGCGGCGCAGGTGCTCAATATCAAACTGATGAAAGCCGGCCTCGCGACCGCGCTCGACATCGTCGCCGTCGCCAAGCGCACCGGCCTCGGCCTCATGATTGGCGGCAACGTTGAGTCGATCCTCGCGATGACGGTGTCCGCGTGCTTCGCGGCGGGGCAGGGCGGTTTCACTTTCGCCGATTTGGACACGCCATGGTTTCTCGCGACCAACCCCTTCGAGGGCGGTTTCACGACCGACGGTGGTGCCCTCTCGGTGGCGCACATCACCGCCGGGCACGGCGTGGTGCCCAAGTAGATCGGTGGAGGGCCCAGCTCCCGCTGGGCCGCGCGGCTCAGCGGGAGCTGAGCCCTCCATCAATCTTCTCGGGCCAGACTGCTTTCACCACCCACGCGGTGCCGAGCGTCAGCGTGGTGCCGATCAAGGTGAACCACGGCCAGAAGACCTCGCCGCCAAAAAGTTTCATCCACTCGTCCCGCAGCGCCGGCACATTCGGCGGCCAGTAGATCAAATTCATGACGAGAAAGGACACGATCATGCCCGCCATGGCGGCGCGCGCCCCGACCCGCCGGCCGAAGAGGGCAAGGATCAGCCCGCCCAGCAGCGCGCCGCTGGTGAGGCCGCGCAGGGAAAAGGCGGCGTTGAGGACAAACTGCACCTCGCGGGACAACCACGCCACGCCCACCAGCACGACGGCCCAGAAGATCGTCGAGAGCCGGCTGAACCGCAGGAAATATTCCTCGTCGCGGCCGCGCACCATCTCGCGGCCGAAGTCCATCGTCGAGACCGACGCTAGGGCGGTGAGAGCGGAACTGATGGAGGACATCGCCGCGGCGAGGATGGCGACGAGCAGGAAGCCTTTCAGCACGTGCGGCACCTCGGTCAGCATGAAGATCGGGAAAACGAAGTCAGTCGACTTGATGCCCGGCCGGGCTTCGGGCAGCGGGATCTGGAACGGGTGGCCCTGGTAGAACACCCAAAGCATGACGCCGACCAGCAGGAAGATCAGGAACAGCGGGAAGATCAGCACGGCGCTCAACCCGAGTGCCTTCCGTCCATCGGATACATCACGGCACGCGAGCACACGCTGCACGATGAGTTGCTCCGCGCCATGGGACGACAGCACTACCACCGTGCCACCGAGCACGCCCATCCAGATGTTGAAAGGCGCGGAAAAGGTGAAGTGCGTGTTGAGCCAGACGAGTTTCCCGGCCGCGCCCGCCTGCGCCAGCGCGGCGCTCCAGCCGCCGTCCACGAGGGTGGGGATGTAGCAGAGCGCGAACAGGCCGCCGCCGAGGAAGAGCCCGAACTGCACCGCGTCGGTCCAGATGACCGCCTTCACGCCGCCGATGTAGGTGTAGAGCAGCGACAGGGTGACAAAGATCAGGATCGCGCCGAGGATCGGGTCGACGATGCCGCCGAGGCTGCAGACGCGCTCGCCCAGCATGAGCCGGATGGGAATGCAGGCGACGTAGACGCGCACGCCGGCCGCCAGCGTCTCGAGGAAGAGGAAAAACGCACCCGCCAACCGGCGCGGCCCGCGGCCGAGGTGCTGCTCGAGCAGCTGGTAGGGCGAATAGATTTCGCCCTTCATGTAGTGCGGCACCATGACGACCGCCAAAATTATCCGGGCCAGCACGTAGCCAAAGATCATCTGGATGAACATCAGGTCCGAGCCATAGGCGATGGCCGGCACGCCGATGACCGTCAGCGCACTGGTCTCGGCGGCGACGATCGAGAACCCGATGCCCCACCAGGGAATGTTGCGGCTCCCGAGGAAGTAGTCGCGCGTGTTGCGCTGGTCGCGGCCGAGCCAGATGCCCAGGCCGATGATGCCGCCGAGGTAGGCGACGATGACCAGCCAGTCGCCGGGGTTGAGGTAGCCGTTCATCCGGAGGGCGCTATCGAGCGAAAACCCGCCGGGCATGGCGAGGCTAAAGGTGGAGCGCGTTGCCCCCAACGCGCTTCGGGACGTTCGCCCTTGGAGGGTCAGCTCCTGCTGGGCCGCGGCTCAGCTGCAGCTGAGTCCTCCATCAAAACAGCGCGTTGAGGGCAACGCGCTCCACCTTAGGGATGGCTGGACACCCGCACCCTGCTCGGTGAAGAATCGCCGCATGAGATTCATCCTCGGCGCGGCCGCCCTGCTGGCCTGCGTGCCCCTCGCCCCAGCGGAAGATTTCGACCTCATCATCCGCCACGGGCGGGTGGTTGATGGCACCGGCAACCCGGCCTTCTTCGCCGACGTCGGCGTGCGCGACGGGCACATCGCCCGCATCGGCCGGGTGGACGGCACGGCCAAGGCCGAGATCGACGCCGCCGGGCTGATCGTTGCCCCGGGCTTCATTGACGTGCATACCCACGCCGACGAGGTCGCCGACCAGCCGCTTGCCGAGAATTTTCTGCGCATGGGCGTCACCTCAATCGTCGTCGGCAACTGCGGCGGCTCGGCGCTCGACGTCGGCAAGTTCTACCGCGACGTCGAGCACAACAAGGTCTCGATCAACGTCACGACGCTCATCGGCCACAACACCGTGCGCACCGCCGCCATGGGCGGCAGCTTCGACCGCGCGCCCACGCCGGAGGAGATGGCGAAGATGAAGGGCCTGGTCGACCGCGCGATGCAGGATGGCGCGGTCGGGCTCTCCACCGGGTTGATCTACCTGCCGGGCACATTTTCGAAGACCGGCGAGATCGTCGAGGTCGCCAAGGCCGTCACACCCTACGGCGGCATCTACGCCAGCCACATGCGCCACGAGGACACGCGGATCTACGCCGCGCTCGATGAAGTGTTCCAGGTCGCGCGCGAGGCGCACCTGCGCGCGGAGGTTTCCCACCTGAAGCTTTCCGGCGAGAACGCCTGGGGCCAGGCCGACAAGGTCCTCGCCTATATCGAGGCGGCGCGGGCCAGCGGACTCGACATCACCCAAGACCAGTATGCCTACACGGCGTCGAGCACGACGATGCGGCAGCTGATCCCCGACGACGCGTTCGACGGCGGTCACGCGCATTTCCTGGCGGTCCTCGACGACCCGCTGCAGAAGGCCGATTTGGTGATGCGCATGAAGAAGAACATCCTGACCCGCGGCCGGGCGGATTACGCCTATGCGGTGGTCGCCTCGTTCCGCCACGACACCTCGATCAACGGGATGAACATCCTCGAGGCGGCCAAGAAGCTCAAGGGCTCGGATTCGCTCGACGCGCAGATCGAGGTGATCCTTGATTTCGAGAAGAACGGCGGCGCGCAGGGCGTGTTTCACGGCATGGACGAGCAGGACCTGCAGAAGTTCATGCACCACCCGAACACCATGATCGCCTCGGACAGCGGGATCCGCGAGTTCGGCAAGGACGTGCCGCATCCCCGCGGTTACGGCAACAACGCCCGGGTGCTGGGCCATTACGTGCGCGACCTGAAGGTGCTGCAGCTGGAGGAAGCCGTCCGCAAGATGACCAGCCTGCCGGCTGCGACCTACCGCTTCACCGGCCGCGGCGAACTGAAGGAGGGCAACTGGGCCGACATCACGATTTTTGACGCCGACAAGATCGGCGATCCTTCCACCTACAACGATCCGCACCACTACGCGGTCGGCGTGCCTTACGTGCTCGTGAACGGCGAGCCGGTCATCGCGAAGGGCGAGCACACTGGCGCGAAGCCCGGCATGGCCTGCCGCTTCGCCGGGGCGCAGATCGCGCTGCAGGCGCAGCTCGATGCCTTCGTCACGCAGCCGAAGTTTGCCGGCGCCTTTTGGGGCGTGAAGGTCGTCTCACTGGACACCGGCCGCACGCTCTTCGAGCACGCGGCGGACCGGCGGATGAGCCCGGCCTCGAACAGCAAGCTTTACGCCTGCGCGCTGGCGCTCGACCAGCTCGGCGGTGACTACCGGATCGTGACGCCCCTCTTCGCCACGGCGCCGGTGGATGCGGCCGGAACTATCAAGGGCGACGTGATCATCAGCGGCCGGGGCGACCCGGGCTGGAATCCGCGCACGGAAAAGAAGGATTTCTGGACGGCGTTCGACCCGTTCATTGCCGTGTTGAAAAAAGCCGGAGTGAAGCGTGTTACCGGTGACCTCGTGGCCGATGCGACCTGGCTGCGCGAACCGCCGCAGGGCGCGGGCTGGGCGGTGGGCGACCTGCAGGATGATTATGGCGCGGAGATCTCGGCGATCTCGCTCGATGAAAACTATGTCGACCTGCACGTCACGCCGGCGAAGGAGGTCGGGCAGCCCTGCATTGCGGAATTCAAACAACCGTTGAGCGGACTCGTGCTCGACAACCGCACCGTCACGACCGCCGCCGGCGGCCGGCGGCACATTCAAGTGCAGCGCCTCCCCGGCGAGAACCGCGTGCTGTTGCAGGGTGAGTTGCCCCTGGGCGGCAAGGTGGAGGAAGCCGCGGCCACGATGGAGCGGCCGGCCGACTGGTTCGCCACCTGCCTGCGCGAGGCGCTCAAGCGCGCCGGCATCGCCGTCGACGGCAAGGCCGTCGGCATTCGCTGGCCCGAGCCGTCCCGTCCCGGCGCGGTGAAGCTGGGCGAGATCGCGTCCGCGCCGCTGCGCGAGATCGTCGCGACGATCATGAAGCCGTCGCAAAACCTGAAGACCGACCTGGTGTTCGACCATCTCGGCGAGTTGCGGCGCAAGGCAGACACCCCGGCCTGGCGGCAATCCGACGAGCTGGCCGTGGCGGCCCTGAATGAATTCCTCGCGGCGGCCGGCGTGCCGAAAGGCCACGTGATCTTCGAGGAGGGCTCGGGCCTTTCCCGCAACAACCTTACGACGGCCGATGCCACGGTGCAGCTGCTCCAGTTTATGGCGGCGCACAAGGAACGGGACGCTTTCGTCGCCGCGCTGCCCGTCGCCGGCGTGGACGGCTCGCTGCGGCGGCGCATGAAAGGCACGGCGGCCGAGAACAATGTCCGTGCCAAGACCGGCACGCTGCGCTACGCGAGTTCGCTTTCGGGCTACGTGACCACGGCGGCCGGCGAGCACCTCGCGTTCAGCCTGATGGTGAACCGCTACCCGGTGCCGGTCGACGCCAAGGCCGGCGACCCACTCGACGAACTGGCGGTCCGGCTGGCACAATACGGCGGCCACGACTGAGCCCGATGACGGCGCCCGCCCCAGGCCAGTCCCCGCGTCTCGTCTCCCTCGACGCCTTCCGCGGTGCGACGATTGCGGGCATGCTGCTCGTGAACAATCCCGGCTCGTGGAGCGACGTCTACGCGCCGCTCGACCATGCGCCGTGGAACGGGTGGACGCCGACCGACATGATCTTCCCCTTCTTCCTGTGGATCGTCGGCGTGGCGATGACGCTGTCGTTTGCGCGGCGGGTCGAGCAGGGGGCCGATCGCAGCGAGCTTTTCCGGCACGTGGTCATCCGCGCGGCCGTCATCTTCGGGGTGGGGATTTTCCTGGTGATGTTTCCGTTCGGCCTGTTGCCCGAGCACCACTTCTCCTTCGCCAAAATGCGGATCCCCGGCGTGCTGCAGCGCATCGGCGTGTGCTATCTCGCCGCTGGAGCGATTTTCCTGCGCACCGGCTGGCGCGGGCAACTCACGTGGGTTGTCTGGCTGCTCGTCGGCTATTGGGCGCTGCTGGTGCTCGTGCCGGTGCCCGGCTATGGCGCCGGCGTGCTCGAGCCCGCGGGCAATCTTTGCTGGTGGATCGATTCGCATGTGCTGGCGGGTCACACGTGGAGCGGCGCGCCGGTGCCGGGATTTGATCCCGAGGGCCTGCTCTCCACGCTGCCGGCGATCGCCACCATGCTGCTCGGGGTGCTGGCCGGCCAGGTCATGCGCCGCTGGTCGGGCGGAGCGCTCACCGCGCGGTTGCTCGGAGGCGGAATCGCCTTGCTGGCGCTCGGGGCGCTCATGTCCCTCGTGCTGCCGATCAACAAGAACCTCTGGACCAGTTCCTATGCCGTGTTCATGGCCGGCTGGGCCATGGCGTTGCTCGCGGTGTTCCACTGGCTGATCGACGTGCGCGGCTGGTCGCGCTGGGCCCAGCCCTGGGTGATCTACGGCACCAACGCGCTCCTGATGTTCGTGTCGGCCGGCGTGCTGGGCCGGCTGCTCTACCTGATCAAATGGACCGGCGCGGATGGACAGGGCATCACGCTGAAGGGCTATATCTACAAGGCCGTCTTTGTGCCGCTGGCCAGCCCGGTGAACGCCTCGCTGCTCTTCGCGCTGGCCTTCGTGCTGCTGCACTTCGTGTTCGCCTGGTTCCTGTGGCGCAAGAAGTGGTTCGTGAAAATCTAAGACAGAATACTTTTAAACACAGAGGACGCAGAGTTCACAGAGTTTTGTGATCGGAACTCCGTGACCTCTGCGTCCTCTGTGTTAAAACGGCCTTGGATTTCTGGCTCAAAACGCCGTCGAGACGGCGAAGTCCGCGGGGGCGTAGCGCTTGAAGGCTTCGATCGCCTCGTATTCGGCGAGGCCGAGGTTGTTGTAGGCTTGCGCCAGCCGGCGACTCCGGTCCTCGGTGCGTTGCCAGAATTCGCGGCGGTCCTCGCCGAGGAAGAGGGCCTGGTCCTTCTGGGTCTCGTGGCGGAAAATGGCGCGGCGGCGGCGCAGCACTTCCTGGGGGCTGAGTGGCACCGCCAAGTCGATCTCGTCCAGCGGCCACTCCGCCCAGGCGCCGCGGTAAAGCCAGAGTTCCGACTGCGCCAGCCACGAGGCCTTTTCCTTGGCGGCGCCGGCGAGGGCGTCGCGCAGCACGTGCAAGCAGAGCCGGTGCGTGCCGTGCGGGTCGTCGAGGTCGCCGGCGGCATAGATGAGGTGCGGGCGCACTTGGTTGAGCAGGGCGGAGAGGACGGCGACATCCGCCGGGCCGTAGCGGCGGCTGCGCGCCTCAGCCTCGTAGAAGGGCAGGTCGAGAAAGTGGAGCCGGCTCTCCGGCACGCCGCAGACGCGGGCGCCGGCGATCGCCTCGTTGCGCCGGATCAGGGCCTTCCACCGGAGGAGCTCGGGGGTGGAGGGCACCGGCTTGTCGCTGGCGAGTTCCGTGCACAGCGCATTAAGGCGCGCGGTTTCCGCGGGATTGGTGAGACCGCTGTCACGGCCGAAGGCCAGCAGGCGCCAGACGGCCTCGTTGGCCACGGCCCCGGCGCCCGAGACCTCGTAGGCGATGTGGACCTCGTGGCCCTGGTCAACAAAACGGCAGAGCGTGCCGCCCATGGAAATCACGTCGTCATCGGGATGCGGCGAGAGCACGAGCACGCGCTTCGGGAAGGTCCCGGCTGAACCGGAGCGCAGCGGGCGCACCGGGGCGTCGCCGGGCTTGGCCTTGGCCGGGTCGCGCCCACCGGGCCAACCGGTGATGGTGTGCTGCATTTCGTAGAACCCGATCAAGTTCGCGTCGTAGGCAGAACCGTGGGCCCGGATGAGATCCTGCAGGCCGGCCTCGTTGTAGTCGTCGTCGGTCAGCTTGAGGATGGGCTTCTGCTTGAGTTGGGAAAGCCAGAGGATCGCGCGTCGGGTCATGCGTTCGTCCCAAGCCAGGCCCTGGTCGGCCAGTGGGCCGACGAGCCACGGGGCGCGGTGGCGGGTGAGCGAGCCGGCGGCGGCCGCGTCGAGGACGAACAGGGCGTTGGGGTGCTCTTGCAGGAAAGAGGCGGTGACGCGCGGGCTGACCTCGTCCTCGAGGGCCTGCCGCACGATGTCGGCCTTGTGCTGGCCCCACGCCATCAGGATTACGCGGCGCGCGTTGAGGATGGAGCGCACGCCCATGGTCAGCGCGTGGCGCGGGGTCGCGAGGTCGCCGCCGAAATCCGCCGAGGCGTCGCGCCGCGTCAGCGGGTCGAGCGTCACCAAGCGGGTGAGCGAGTGCCGGGGGCTGCCGGGTTCGTTGAAGCCGATGTGGCCGGTGCGGCCGATGCCGAGGATCTGCAGGTCGATGCCACCGGCGGCCGCGATCGCCTCCTCGTAGGCGGCGCAATGCGCGTCCACCTCGGGCTTCGGCACCGTGCCGGAGGGCAGGTGGGTGCGCGCCGGGTCAAGGTCCACGTGGTCGAACAGGTGGGTGCGCATGAAGCGGCGGTAGCTCTGCGCGTGGTCGGGCGCCAGCGGGTAATACTCGTCGAGGTTGAAGGTCGTGACGTTGGCGAAGCTCAGTTTCTCCTCGCGGTGCAGCCGGACCAGCTCGGCGTAGAGGCTGACCGGCGTCGAACCCGTTGCGAGGCCCAGCACGCAGGCGCGGCGTTCCTGCTGGCGCGCGCGGATCAGGGCCGCGATCTCGCCCGCAACTGCGCGGGAAGCTTCCTGGCTGCCCGGGAATTCGGCGATGGGTGCGTGCTCATGGTGGTTTCGCTCCAGCAGGTGGGATGAGATCATGGGAGGGCGGCGGGGGCGTAAGGGAAAAAACCGGATGATAAGGCTCGCGCTTCGTCCATCAACTAGCAGAAGTGACGATGTTTTTGACATAAATGCCAACCTCCTCCTCGCCGCATCTCAAGGAATTGGTCGCCAAGTTGCCGCAGCCCCAGCACCAGCTGGTCGGCCGGTCCGTTACCAAGCTCGCGCTGCCGGACAACGTGGTCTGCTTCCAACGCCGCGCCTCGGACGACCTCAACCGCCCGCGGCGCGGCCGCGCGCTGCATCACCGCTTCGTCCTGATCTGCGCCTTGCGGACCGCCGCCACGGTGTGCGTGGACGAGCGGAACATCCGGTTGCGGGCGGGGGAGGGGCTGCTGGTTTTCCCCTTCCAGTTCCACCATTACACCGAGGTGGCGAAGGACACGATTGCGTGGCTGTTCGTCACCTTTGAGTTCGCCGAGGTGGAGGAGCTGGAGGCGTTGCGCTACCAGCCCTTCGAGCTCACGGCGCCGCTGCGGGCGCTCGCGGCCGAGCTGGTCGAGGCTTACGAGACCGAGCGGACCGCGGACCTGCCGGTGCTGCTGCTGGCCCTGATGCTGGCCCGCCTGCGCCGCCTCAAGCTTACGGCGGCGGCGGCGGGGGCCGCGGCCCCGCAGTCCGGCCTGATGCTCCGGGTGAACCAGCTGGCGCAGCAGAGCGTCCGGCCCCCGGGCATCAAGGATATCTCCCGCGCCCTGGGCATCAGCCCCAGTCACCTGCGGGCGCGGTTCCGCGCCTCGTGCGGCGTGAGCATCGGGCGGCACCTCCGCCACCTGCGGCTCGAGCAGGCCTGCGGCCATCTCCGCCTCGGCCCGCAGCGCGTCTCGGAGATCGCGGAGCTCTGCGGCTTCAGCTCGATCTACAGCTTCAGCCGGGCGTTCCGCGTGGCCTACGGGGTCTCGCCGCTGACCTACCGGCACAGCGGCCGGGCCGCCCCGGTCGCCCG
>JANYAM010000150.1 GCA_025361365.1 Opitutus sp.
CGTGCGCAAGCAGGGCGACAAGGTCCGCATCACGGCGCAGCTGATCAAGGCCGCCGACGGTTTCCATGTGTGGAGCGACACCTTCACCCGCGACCTGAAGGATATCTTTGCCGTGCAGGACGAGATCGCCGGGCTGATCGCCAAAAACCTTTCCCTCAAGATGGGCATGACCGCCGCCCGTCTGACCATCGATATCGAGGCCTACCAGGAATATCTCGCCGGCCGGGCGCTGTTCGCCAAGGCCAGGAATGACGATCTGCGGGCCGCGGTCGGACACTTCGAAAAGGCCCTCGCCATCGAACCCAAGTTCACCGCGGCGTGGGTGCAGCTGGCCAGCACGCACACCCGGCTTGGACGCTGGGGCGGCACGCCGACCTTGCAGGCCTGGGCGGCGGCCCGGGCGGCGATCGCCCATGCGGTCGCACTCGAGCCCGATTCGCCGGACGTGTTGCTAGCCTTGGGCTGGATCTTGCGCACCGCGGACTGGGATTGGCGTGGAGCGGAGCGGGCTTTCCGCCGCACGCTTCAGCTCCAGCCCAATCAGCCCGAGGCGCTGGCGGGCGCCGCGGTCCTGCTGTTCAATATCGGCAAGACCGAGGAGGCGTATCGTTTGGCCCAGCAGGCGGTTCAACTCGACCCGCTCAATGCCTCGACGCAAATCGACCTGAGCATCATGTTTTATCTGAATAAAAACTGGGCCGAGGCGGAGCGGGCGGCCCGCCGGGCCTTGGCGCTGGCGCCGGGCGGGTCCAGTTATCGCAGTATCTTGGCCTGGGGGCTCATCGGGCAGCGGCGCTATGCCGAGGCCGAGGCCGAGATCGCCCAGGACCGGGACGGCATCGACCGGACCAATGCCCTGGGCCTCCTGGCCATCGCCCGCGGACAGGAGAAGGCGGCCCGCGATCAGCTGACCCAACTCGAGGGAGATTCCCGCGTCGATGGCGACCTCGCCGACCTGCAACAGTCGATTGCCTGGATATGTGCCGGCTTGGGAGAGAAGGACCGGGCTTTCGCGGCGCTGGACAAGGCGGCGGCCTCACGCGACCCGAGCATGGCCTGGCTGCTCAACAGCTGGTATCTGGAGCCGCTCTATTCCGATGCGCGCTGGCCGGTGTTGGTGCGCAAGTTGGGCCTGACGGCGGACCAGTTGAAATGAGCCGGTTGGTCCAGCCCTGGCCGCCGGAGCTCGACGCGCTGGTCGCGGCGCCACGGCATCACCAGGTGCTGTTTGAAAATGACCGCGTGCGGGTGCTCGACACGCGCATCGCTCCCGGCGAAACGGTGCCGCTGCATACGCACCGCTGGCCGGCGGTGCACGCGATCAAAAGCTGGAGCGATTTCGTCCGCCGCGATGCCGATGGCAAAGTCACCGCGGACACGCGCGGCAAGCCAACCTCGGCAAGCCTGCCTGCCGTGCTCTGGGGCGAGCCGTTGCCGCCGCACACGCTGGAGAACGTCGGCTCCGCCGAGCTGCACGTCATCAGCACCGAGCTGAAGGGGTAGAGGAACCTGAATCGTAACCAGGCGTTTTTAACCACGAAACACACGAATGACACGAAAGGGATCCAGGACCGGTCCTTTCGTGTATTTAGTGTATTTCGTGGTGACCTCAGTAGATCGATCAATGCGGTCCTAAAACTCCGCGGCAATCTCGGCGATGAGGCGCTCGTTGGTGACGCCGCTCTCCGGCGGGAAGTTCTTCAGGTTGTCGGCGCGCAGCGCCGGGGCGTGGACGCGGACGTAATCGTCGAAGGCCTTGCGCGAGGGAAAGGTGTATTGTGTCTCAACGACGGCCGGCGCGGTGTCGCTCGCGCGATCAGGCAGCACGATGCGGACGCCCGTGGCGCCGCCCTTCATCACCTCGACCACGTGGTTGGGCGAGAGCCAGGCGAGGAAGCGGGAGCGGACCTGAAGATTCGGACATGTCGTCCGCACGGTGTAGAGAATCGAGGGCATGGTCTTTGTAGGAGCCTGTTTACAGGCGATGAGGACAATCGCTTGCAAGCAAGCTCCTACATGTAGCAAAGCAAACGCCCGCCGAAGGGCGGGCGTCGAAAGAAACAAAACGGATGCGGGTTATTTGGCCGCAGGCACGGCGCCGGGGACGGTGCCGGCCTTGATCATCACCATCTTGTCGGGACTGAGGTGTTTCTTGATGGCCGCGTTGACCTGTGCCGGCGTGAGGACGGCGATCTCCGACGCGTAGGTATCGAGCCAGGTGAGCGGCAGGCCGCGGTTGACCGTGGCGAGCAGCTGGTTGGCCATGCCATCGGTGGTGGCGAGGCCGACCTTGAAGCTGCCGATCAGGTTGGTCTTCCGGTCGGTGACCTCCTTATCGGTCACGCCCTGGTCATACCACAGCGTGAGCTGGCGCTGGGTGGAAGCGACGCCCTTGTCGAGCAGGTTGGGGGCGAAGGTGCCGGCGATACGGAAGTCGCCGTCGGCAAAGGTGTCGTGCGTGAGCCGCGCGCTGATGCCGTAGGTGAGGCCTTCCTTGTCGCGGACGTTGCCCATGAGGCGGCCGGTGAAACCGCTGCCGAGGATGGCGGTGCCGACGCGCAGGGCCTGGTAGTCGGCCTCGCCGTAGTGCAGGCGCGAGGGTTGGGCGAGGATCACGGTGACGCTCGTCTTCTCGGGCATGAAGACGACCTGCTCCTTCGGGGCGTCGCCCGGCGTGGCGGGCAGGGCGGCGGGCAGGGCCACGCCGCCGGTCCAGCCGGCGAAACCCTTGCCGAGCTCGGCCTGGATCTGCGGGATGTCGAGGTCGCCGACGGCGGTGAGGGTCATGTGCGCCGGCCCGTAGTATTTTTTATGGAAGACCTTCACCTCGTCGAGCGTGGCCTTCTCGATGGCGGCGAGCATCTCGGCGTGCGGCGTCGGGCGGTTCGGGTGGCCGGCCGGATAAAGCACGAGCGCGGCGGCCTCCGCGGCCTGGTTGTCGGTGCTCTCCAGCGAGCGCTGGATACCGCCGGCGAACTGCTTCTTGGCCTTGTCGAATTCCTCGGCCGACAGCGCGGGGGAGCGGAGCTGCTCGGCGATGAGGGAGAGAACGAGCGGCACGTCCTTCTTCAGGCACTTGGCGGTGATCTCGACCATCTCGTTGTCCACGCTGAAGTCCAGCGTGGCGCCGACCGCGTCGAGCTTGGCCGCGATGGCGAACTTGTCCTGGGTCGTGGTGCCCTGGTCGAGCAGCATGCCCGTGAGGGTGGCGATGGCGGGGTTGCCGCCGGCGGAGAAGACATCGCCCGCGGGTAGCGAGCCCTTGATGTTGACGACGTTCTTCACGCCGGTCGGGTAGAGAAGGACGTCGATGCCGTTGACCTTGGTGCGGGTGACGTGGGGCGCGATTTGCGCGATCGCCGAAGTCAGGAGCAGGGAGCAGCCTACTACGCTCAGCAGGGCTGAGCTACGAAGGGCTCGTCCAGCGGCGGAGCCGCAGGCGAGGAGGACAGAGAAAAGAGAGAGAATCCGTTTCATGGGGAAAGGCGGGTAAGGGTTACTTGGCGGCGGCCGGGGGGGCCTTGGGCGCCTCGGGCTTGAGGGCGATGAACCAGCCGGTGGTGCTCTGGTCCTCGTTGAAGTAGAGGTTGGCGACGCGCTTGACGTCGGCGGCCGTGACCTTGGCGGTGGCCTCGTCGAGTGTCTGGTAGAGGGTCCAGTCGCCGACGGCGATATACTCGTTCAGCTGGGCGGCGATGGCGAAGGTGCCGTCGCGCTGGTAGGAGGAGTCGGCGACGATCTGGTTGATGGCGCTCTGCACCTCGGCGTCGGTGACGCCGTCCTTCTTCAGCTTCTCAATCTCGGCGAGGGCGATCTTTTCGACCTGCTCGTGGGTCACGCCCGGCGCGAGCGGCACGAACGTGTAGTGCAGCATCGGGTCATGGGTCAGGCGGGGCAGGGTGAAGACGCCGGTGGAAAGGCTCTGGTCAGTGATCGCCTTGTAGAGGCGGCTGTTCTTGCCGGAGCCGAGAATGGTGCTGAGCACCTGCAGGGCCGGGTAGTCGGGGTGGGTGCCGGCGGGGATCTTATGGCCGATGGCGACGGCGCCGAGCTGGCCGGCGCGCTTGATGACGAAGCGGCGGGGGCCGCTCTGCGCGGGTTCCTCGGTGTAGATCTGCGGGATCGGGTGCGGGGCCTTCGGGATGGCGCCGTAGAATTTCTTGATCAGGCCGAGCGTGTTGGCGGAATCGAGATCGCCGATCACGGTGACCGTGGCGTTGTCCGGCCAGTAGTAGGTGTCGTAGAACTCGCGGAGCTTCTCGATCGAGACCTTCTCGATGTCGGAGCGCCAGCCGATGGTGGAGTGGTGGTAGGGGTGGGCGATGTAGGCGTAGGAGCCGAGCTCGAGGAAGAGGGCCGTGATGGGGCTGTTCTGGCCGCGCTCGAACTCGTTGCGGACGACGGTCATCTCGGGGCGGCGGTCGGACTCGCGCAGGAGGAGGCCGCGCATGCGGTCGGCCTCCATCTCGACGACCGTCGGCAGGTGCTCGCTGCCGAAGGTCTCGTAGTAATTGGTGCGGTCAATGGAGGTGGTGGCGTTGTTGGTGGCGCCGATGGGGTCGAGGATCTGGTCGACCTTGGTGCCCTTGTCCGTGTTGAAGTTGGTCGAGCCCTTGAACATCAGGTGCTCGAGCAGGTGGGTGGAGCCGGTGGTGCCTGTGACCTCGTTGCGGGAGCCGACGCGGTAGGTCACCATGAAGGTCAGCACCGGCACGGAGTGATCGGGCAGGAGGAGGACCTGCAGGCCGTTCGAATCGAGGCGGTATTCATCGATGCCGCCGAGGGACTTGACGTAGCTGAAGCCCTCGACCGACGCGGGCGCTGCGGACAGCGCGGCGGTCGAAACGAGGAGCGTGCACGACGCGAGGAGACGTTTCATCATAAGGAACAGGGGATGGGAGCCGCCAAGCTAGCCGTCTCCCGGTCCGCTGCAACAAGACAAAAGCGACCGGACACCAAGAAACTACGCCCTGGCGGCCAGAATCTATTCACGGAAACCTATGCTCCGCAGCTTCGACTCGGCGAGGCGCGCGGGCCAGGCCGCAATGGTCAGTGGCGGCCCGGCGCGGGCCCCAGCGGCACGGTGGCTTGAAGCCAATACTGGCCGCCCTCGGGGTGGTTGCGGGCATTGAATTCGCGAAAATATTTCGCGGTCAACATGACGTGATTAGGCAGGAAATATTTGATGCAGGGCCCCATGCCATCCACCCGCACGCGATTGCCACCCGGAGCGACAACCTGGCCGCCCTGCCTATCATTGGTGATCTGGCGGAGGAAATAACCAGCGAGGCCCACGGTCATCTGCGGCTGGGGTTTCCAACCGACAGCCCAGTTCAAATAGACCGTCTGGCCGGAGACGTAGTCGGTGGGGTTGTTTTTAAAATTATAATCCCAGTGCAGCCGATAGGACACGTCCCACGCGGGAGCGGGGTGCCAGGTGCCCATGTGATTCAGACGGACGACCCATTTATTCTGGCCCGGATTGACGAGGTCCGCGACATCGTAGGCACCAGTTGGCGCCACCACGTCCACGGCATTCACCATGTCGAAACCGGGAAAAGTCCAGTGAAGGCCATTGCCGATGGTGAAGTCGCCCAAGCCGCGCTGGCGGCCTTTCGCCGTCACCCCGGGGACGGGGCTGAGGTTCAGGTCAAGATCGAGCACCGGCACGATGAAGAGCGTGCCCCAGCGATCCGCTCCGAACAGTGAAACCGGTTTCACCCAGTCGAGCCGGGGCACCAGGGCGGTCACCCGCAGGTCGAAACCCGCCAGGGGCATGGACCCGGAATCATCGGCCAGGCGGTTTGCCGAATATTGATTGAAGGTAAGCCAGCCATAAAACCCCGGGGGCGGCATGGCCGCGACGAGGAAATCCTCGCCGCCATTGGGAAAGGCTGTGGTGCCGCCTTCCGTGGCGCGAAGGACAGGAGGCAGGGCCAGGGCGGCGGTCAGGACGAGGAGGGATAATTTCATGGCAAGGGCGGCCGGTATTGGGGTGGAGTTAAAGCAGGTGGCGCTAAGGCGTGACCGACCTGCCCCTTACTAAAGAATTTTCCGCCGGAGGTTACGTGAGCGGGCGAAAAATTCGAGGAACTTGACCGCTCAAGTTGAGGGCGGTCGGCCCGTGGGCACGGTATCCCGGTCCGTCACACTGAACGGCGCCGCGCGAAAGAAACGCACCGTGCCGTCGCCCAGCGAAGCCGCGAGGATGTTGCCATCGGGGGAAAAGCGCAGCACGCGCACTTCCTGCTCGAAGCCCTTGGGCGTGCCCACGTAAAGGGCCAGGCCGGCCACGTGTCGGCGTAGCGGCACACTGCACAGGATGATCTCCTTGTCGCAGCTGCCGGCGGCCAGGGTCTGGCCGTCGGGCGAAAAAGCCAGGGCCCAGACCGGGCGGTTGTGCTCATGAAAAGTCGCGAGGAGCGCGCCGGTCGCGGCCTCCCAGAGCTTGGTGGAATTGTCCAGGCTGCCGGTGGCGAGCAGTTTTCCGTCGGCCGAGACGGCCAGCGCCGTGATGTTGAGCTTGTGGGCGGGAAAGGCGAGACGCCGCTGGCGGGTGGCGACGTCCCAGACTTCCACTCCACCTTGGGGTAACCCGACATACATGGTCTTGCCGTCGGGCGACATGGCGATCGTGGGGGTGGAGAGCATCGCGCCGGCGTTGATGCCGTCCCGGGCGCTGGAGATCTCGCAAAGCCGGCACTGGGCCCGGGTCTCAGCCTGGTCGGCCACGAAAGTGCAGCGCTCCTGGGGCGTCAGCGAATCCACCTGCCAGTTGACGAAGCTGGCCTTGGGGTTGAGCGTCTGCTCGGAAGCGCTGCCCCCGAGCAGCCAGCGGCGCACGATGCCGTTGTAACTCTCGCTGAGGATCGACTTGCCGTCCGGCGAAAACGCCACGGTGCGCGCCTCCTCGGGGAAAGACGCCACGGTTTCGATGGTGTCCGTGCGCCAGACCTTGACCGTGCCGTCCGCCGCGGTGCCGGCAAACAAGCGGCTGTCCGGGGAAAAGGCGATGCCCGGGGTGCGGTCCACCCACTGTGGCCCGCGCAGCAATTGGGGCATATCCTCCGGCAGGCTGTTGATGTGAGTCGGCCAGACGATGGCCAGTTCATCCTCGCCCCCGCTGAGAAGGAGCCGTCCATCCGGCGAGAAGGCGACGCAGTGCACGGTGCTCGAGTGGCCGTGCAGCGTCTCCGCCGGTGCCTGTTCCCAGGAACTCGTGCGCCAGATCTTCAGGTCCCGGTTGTTGCCGCCGGCGGCAAAAGATTTCCCGTCGGGTGAAAACGCCAGTCCCCAGACCGGATCCAGGAAAGCCTTAAAGCTGTGGACGAGCGTGCCGCGGGCCACGTCCCAGATCTTGAGCACGCCGTCGAACCCGGCCGAGACCAGCTGGCTGCCATCCGGCGACAACGCGAGGCCGATCACGGGCCGCGGATCGATGATGGCCGCCACCTGCTTGTGCGTGGCGAGGTCGAGCACCAGGACGGCCGGATAAGGCCGGCCCGGCGGGCTGGCCACCGCTGCCCGCGCGCCGTCTGCTGAAATCGCGACGCAGACATCGGGGAGAATCTCAGGTCCGGGTTGCGCGGGGCCGGCCTCGCCCAGCGGGCGCAGCACCGGCAGGGCATCCGCTCCGAAGACGACCACCTGTTTCCCGTCGGGATGCAGGGCGATGAGCCGAGCGGTGGGGCCATGCACGGGCACGGCCTGCCGCGTGGACAGGTCGAGTTCCCAAAGGGAATTGTCCGCCTTGCTGTAGATAAAACGCCGGCCCTCCGGGGTGAATCCGCCGGGGTGGGCGACGTCGTTCATCGATTGAATTTCGCGGAGGCTGGCCGCATCCCACAACTTGAGGGTGCCATCGAGACTGTGGGTCGCGAAGAGCGAGCCGTCGGGCGAGAACAGGGTGGCGTCCACGACATGCTGATGCCCGCTGAGGGTGGCGAGGGCGTTCGGGGCGGACTTGCGCCAGAAATAGCGCCACTCGAAGCCGCGGTGGTCGAGTTTGCCCGGCGCGGGCCGGGACAGGTCGATCAACGACTGCATGCTGCGGTGATCGCCGCCGGTGACGGCGATGAAGTTGCGGGACAGCACCTGCATGTTGGCCGCATAAAGGCTGACCTCGGCCTCCTCGCGGGCCGCATGTTCCTCCGCCCGGGCGTGCTCGATGCGTCGCGCGGACGTGTAGAACACGACCGAGGTGACAATCAGGGCGACGACCACGGTGGCGGCGAGCGACGCGAGGGCCGGGTGCCGGCGGCACCAGCGCCAGCCGCGCTCGGGGGCGGTGATCGGGCGGGCGAGGATGTGCTCGCCTTTGAGAAACCGGGCCAGCTCGTCCGCCAGTGCCTGGGCCGAGGCATAACGTTTGGCCGGGATTTTTTCCAGGCACTTCAGGCAGATCGTCTCGAGATCGGGGGGCACGCCGGGATTGAGGATCCGAGGTGAAATGGGATCAGTCTCATGCACGAGGCGCAGGGTTTCCGGCATGGTGGCGGCCAGGAACGGCGGCCGCCCGGTCAGCAGGTGGTAAAGCAAGGCCCCCAATGAATAAATGTCGCTGCCGACTCCGACCTCCTCCTGGCGGCCGGCCGACTGCTCCGGGGAGGAGTAGTTGGGCGAGCCCAGCATCTGGCCGGCGAGAGTGACATCGGATTCACCGTGCAACTGCTTGGCCAGGCCGAAATCGGTGATGCGGGGCCGGTCGTCCAAGTCGATGAGGACATTGGACGGTTTCAGGTCACGGTGCAGGATGCCGCGATTATGCGCGTAATGCACGGCTTCGGCGATGATGCGCAGGTAGGTGGCCGCCCGGTTGGACTCCAAGGGCTGGCTGTTGGAAACCTCGGACAAGTTCCGGCCCTCGACGTATTCCATCGCGTAGTAAGGCTGGTTGTCCTGTTCGCCGCATTCGTGGATGGCAACGATACCGGGGTGTTGCAGCCCGGCCGCCGATTCGGCCTCGATTTGGAAACGGCGCAGCAACGCCTCGCTCGAATAGGCGCCGGAAACAAGCAGCTTGAGGGCGACAGTGCGGTTAAGGCTGCGCTGGCGCGCCTTGTAAACCACCCCCATGCCTCCCCGGCCGATCTCTTCCATCAATTCATAGGAGCCAAAAATTTTTGGCGTGGGATTGATTTCGGCGATCACCGTCTGCAGGAGTCCAGGGGAGGACATCAGCAGGCTTTGGCGCAGGATGCAGGCCGGGCAGTAACCGTCGTCTTCGCCGGCCCCCGCCAGCGCGGTGCCGCAGTTCTTGCAGATGGGCGTGGTTTTCATGGTGGATGGAAAGCGGGCCGCTTTAGGTGCTCAGAGCCGCGAGCAAGTGGCGTAGTTCGTCCTCGATGTCGCCCGGCGAGGCCACCGTTTGCGATACTACCTGGTGCAGGCATTCCTTGAACCGGGTTCGCAGCCGGTGCACCGCGACCTTGAA
>JANYAM010000163.1 GCA_025361365.1 Opitutus sp.
TGCCGGCGGGGACGGGACCCGGGAGGGAAAAGCCGTCGAGCGAGAGGCCGGCGAGCGTGGCGAACCGCCAGGACTCGTCGGTGCGCTTCGGCAGGGGCAGCGCCTGGAAGCGGTCCCAGGCCTCGCGCTTGCGGTCGAGCCACCACGCCGGGAGATGGGCGACGGAGGCCAGATGCGCGGCGAACAGCTCGGGCGTGAAGCTCCCGTTAACGGTGGCAGGTTGAACTTCGGTGGCGGTGGAACTCACGGAGAAATTTATTTTAAGGGGGAGGCCGGGAATCGGTTTCCGGGTTTCCTGGCTTCCGGCTATAATAATTCACGTTCAGCCGACGGACCCCTCCATCTCGAGGTCGATGAGGCGCTTCAGCTCGACGGAGTATTCCATCGGGAACTGGCGCGCGAGGTCGTTGATGAAGCCGTTCACGGAGAGGCTCATGGCCTGGCCCTCGGTGAGGCCGCGCTGCTGCATGTAGAAAATCTGCTCCTCGCTGACCTTGGAGACGCTGGCCTCGTGCTGGACGGAGTTGCGGTCGCCGCGGACGGTGATGGCCGGGTAGGTGTCGGTGCGGCTGTTCGTGTTGATGAGCAGCGCATCGCACTCGGTGTTGTTCTTGCAGCCCTTGAGGTGCTTCGGGATGTGGACAACGCCGCGGTAGGTGCTGCGGCCCTGGCCGACGGAGATGGACTTCGCGACGATGTTGGAAGTCGTCTCATCGGCGGCGTGGATCATCTTGGCGCCGGTGTCCTGGTGCTGGCCGTCGTTGGCGAGGGCGATGGAGATGACCTCGCCGCGGGCCTTGCGGCCCTTCAGGACGACGCCGGGATACTTCATGGTGAGGCGGCTGCCGATATTGCAGTCGATCCACTTGATCTCGGCCTCCTCGTGCGCGACGCCGCGCTTGGTGACGAGGTTGAAGACGTTGTTGGCCCAGTTCTGGACGGTGATGTACTGGATCTTCGCGCCCTTGAGTGCGACGAGCTCGACGACGGCGCTGTGGAGGGTCGAGGTGCTGAACTTCGGGGCGGTGCAGCCCTCCATGTAGACGACCTCGGCGCCCTCGTCGGCGATGATGAGGGTGCGCTCAAACTGGCCGAAGTTCTCGGCGTTGATGCGGAAGTAGGCCTGGAGCGGCTGCGCGACCTTCACGCCCGGCGGCACGTAGATGAACGAGCCGCCAGAGAACACGGCGCTGTTGAGCGCGGAGAACTTGTTGTCGCCGGTCGGGATGACCTTGCCGAAGAACTTCCGGAAGATCTCCGGGTGCTCGCGCAGGCCCTCGGTGGAATTACAGAAGATGACGCCCTGCTTCGCCACGATCTCCTTGATGTTGGAGTAGGCGGCCTCGGAGTCGAACTGGGCCTCGACGCCAGCGAGAAACTTGCGCTCCTGCTCGGGGATGCCGAGGCGCTCGAAGGTCTTCTTGATGTCGTCCGGCACTTCGTCCCACGTGCGCTTGGGTTTCTGGCCCTGCGAGAGGTAATAGCGGATCTTGTCGAAATTAATGTTTTCAAGGTCTTTCGTCGCCCAGTGCGTCGGCATGGGTTTGTCGAGGAAAGTCTTCAACGCCTTGAGGCGGAAGTCGAGCAACCACGGCTCCTCCTTCTTCACGGTGCTGATGTAGCGGACGGTATCCTCGTTGAGGCCGGTGCCGGCGTCGAAGGCGTAGTCGACCTTGTATTGGAAGTCGCCCTTGGTCTGGTCGATGCCCGCGACGGGATTATTTTCCGCGGCGACGGCGGTCTCGATCTCGGTGGGAGGTTTCATGGTGGCGGGGCTCAGGCGGTGGCGGCCGCAAATTCCTTCTTCACCCAGTCGTAGCCCTTGGCCTCAAGCTCGAGGGCGAGGCTCTTGTCGCCGCTCTTCACGATGCGGCCGGCATACATGACGTGGACGAAGTCCGGCACGATGTAATCGAGCAGGCGCTGGTAGTGGGTGATGAGGAGGATGCCGGGCGGATTGGCGGCGGCGCGGATGGAGTTGACGCCCTCGGCGACAATGCGGAGCGCGTCGATGTCCAGGCCGGAGTCGGTCTCGTCCATCAGGGCGATCTTCGGCTCCAGCATGGCCATCTGGAGGATCTCGCAGCGCTTCTTCTCGCCGCCGGAGAAACCATCGTTGACCGCGCGGGAGGTGAACTTCCGGTCGATCTTCAGGAGATCCATCTTGGCGTAGAGCCGCTTGTAGTAACCGGTGGCGTCGAGTTCCTCGCCCTCGGCCATGCGGGCCTGCACGGCGGCGCGGAGGAAGTTGGCGATGGAGACGCCGGGGATCTCGCTCGGATATTGGAAGGCGAGGAACAGGCCGGTGCGGGCGCGCTCATCGGGCTCCATGGCGAGGACGGACTTGCCGTCGAGCAGCACGTCGCCGCCGGTGATCGTGTAATCCGGGTGGCCGGCGATGGCTTTGGCCAGCGTGCTCTTGCCGGTGCCGTTGGGCCCCATGACGGCGTGCACCTCGCCCGGCTTGATCGTCAGATTGAAACCCTTGACGATGGATTTCTCGCCGATGCTGATGTGCAGGTCTTTGATTACGAGTTGGCTCATTTGGAAAAGTGACGTGTGACGAGTGGCAAGTGATGAGAGGAGGATCAGTTGGCGGCGGCCTTGCCGCGGAAATTCAGCTCGATGCTGCGGGCATCGAAACCGGCCGGCAGGATCTGCCGCAGGCGGGCGACGAAATCGGCGGGCAGGTCCACGTCGTGGATCTTGCCGGTCTTCTCGTCATGAAAATGCGCGTGCTCATGGAGATTCGGGCAGTAGCGGGTGGGGGCGCGCTCGAGGTTGACCTGGCGGACGAGGCCGCCCTGGACGAGGGCCTCGAGGCAGTTGTAGACGGTGGCGAGCGAGATGGTGGGCAGCGAGGCCTTCACGCGGGCGAAGATCTCGTCGGCGGTCGGGTGGTCGCGCTTTTCCAAGATGACCTTGAGCACGATCTCGCGTTGGGGCGTGGGGCGCACATCGCAGGCCTTGAGCTTCTCACAAAGCGCCGCGTGATTGTCAGTGGTGGTGGACATGATGAGAGACGAGCCCACCAAATCAAAGCACCCGAGACCGGATTTCAAGTGAGAATTAGAATAATTCTAAATCGAAGCGCAGGTGCCTCCGGCCCTGCGGTTTAAGGCGTCATAAAATCAGGCCCGCCAGCACCAGTGCCACGGCTCGTAACCGATGCGGTGCCGGTTCCGGCGCGGGTAGGACAAATGAAATCCAAACCGGCCCGCGTGCCGCTGCAGCCAGCGGAATTCCGGAGTGCGGGCAAAATGTTCGTCGAGCTGTAGGTGCACCGGCGAGCCGACGTCGATCGCGCGGCCGGTGTGGTGTTCGCTGCAACCCGGCGCCGCGACGAGCCGGAGGATGTCGCCGATCTTTTCGCCCGCGGCGAGTTTCCGGCGGATGATTCGCGTCTGGCGCGCGACGCTGCGGTAACCGGAGATCGGCAACAGTTTCACGCCGGCCGTGGCGGCGGCGGCGCGCATCCGGCGCCACGCGGCGGCGGCGCGCGGCGTCAGGCGCACGGCCTTGCCGTCATCCGCGGCCCGGCCGACCGACACCAGCGAGGCCGCCACCCGCTGCACCGGCATGTGCCGCGTCCGGGCATAATCCGCCGGGATGCCGAGCGCGGCCCAGAGTTGGCGCAAGGTCGGCTTCATGACACGATAGCGCAACGCGTCCGTCTCAGGCTTCCTTGTCGGCCAGCCAGCGTTCGGCCTCGATGGCGGCCTGGCAACCCATGCCCGCGGCCGTGATGGCCTGGCGATAATGGTGGTCGGCGCAGTCCCCGGCGACATACAGGCCGGGCGTCTTTGTTTTCACCTGGCTGTGGCCGGTCGGAACAAAATAACCCTGGTCGTCCGTGTCCGCCGCGTGCCGGAAGGCCGCGGTGTTCGGCACGTGGCCGATGGCGACGAAAATACCCTTCACCGGCAGCACGGTCTCGGCGCCGGTCTTGACGTGCTTCACCTTCAGGCCGCTGACGGCGCCCTCGGCGACGCCCTCGATCGCGACCGGCACGCTGTCCCACACCGGCTGGATCTTCGGGTGTGAGGTGGCGCGGTCCGCCATGATCTTCGAGGCGCGCAGCGAATCGCGGCGGTGGACGAGGTAAACCTTGCTCGCGAAGCGCGTGAGGAACAGCGCCTCCTCGGCCGCGCTGTCGCCGCCGCCGATGACGGCGACGTCCATTTTGCGGTAGAATGCGCCGTCGCAGGTCGCGCAGGTCGTCACGCCCTTGCCGCCGTAGAGTTCCTTCTCGCCGGGGATGCCGGTGAGGCGCGGTGAGGCCCCGGTGGCGACGATGACGGTCTTGGCCTTGATCTCGCGGTCGCTGAGCTTGAGCGTGTAGGGCCAGCTCGACGTATCGAGGCCGGTCACGGTGCCGCTCTCGTAGCGCGTGCCGAACTTCTCGGCCTGCTTGCGCAGGTTCTGCATCAGCTGGAAGCCGTCGACGCCATCGGGAAAGCCCGGGAAATTCTCCACCTCGGACGTCGTGGTCAGCTGGCCGCCCGGCAGCGTGCCCTCGAGCACGAGGGGCTGCAGGTTGGCGCGGCCGGTGTAGATGGCGGCGGTGAGACCGGCGCAGCCGGTGCCGACGATGACGACGTTTTCAACTTTGGCAGACATGGGAAGGAGAGTTCCAAAAAGAGCCAACCGGCGGCGGAGCGCAACTCCCGAGATGCTCGTAGGCAGAAAGGACCAAAAGAACCGCGTTGCCCGCCGGGGCCGGCCGCGCCTGACTGGCGGACGCCATGTCCCCGGATGCCGCCGCCCTGCACGAACGCCTGTTCACGATCGACACCCACATCGACACGCCCACCGCGAGCCTGATGAAGGAGGGCTGGGACTTCGGTGCCCCGCACGATTTCGCCGCCGATGGTTCGCAGTGCGACCTGCCCCGGATGAAGGCGGGCGGCATCGACGCGCTGGTGTTCGCGGTCTACTCGGCCCAGGCGGCGCGGACGCCCGACGGCTTCGCCGCGGCGCACGACCGGGCCTTGCAGGTCTTTGCGCGCACCCACGAGGTCATCCGGCAGAACGCCGACGCGTGCGGCCTGGCCCTGACGGCGGTGGACGGCCTGCGCTTGAAGATAGAGGGCCGTCGGGCCGTCTATCTCAGCATCGAGAACAGCTACCCGCTCGGGCGCGACCTCGCGAACGTCGCGAAATTCCACCAGCTCGGCGTGCGGATGCTGGGGCTGACGCACATGCTCAACAACGACGTCGCCGACTCGTCCACCGACCCGCGCGGCCCGGAGTGGGGCGGACTGAGCCCGTTCGGTCGCGCGCTCGTCGCCGAGAGCAACCGGCTCCGCGTGGTGCTCGACGCCTCGCACGCCTCGGACGCCGCGCTGCGCGACCTGCTGGAAATTTCCAAGACCCCCGTGATCCTCTCGCACTCCGGCTGCCGCGCGGTGTGCGACCATCCCCGCAACATCGGCGACGACCTGCTCCGCGCCGTGGCGGCGAAAGGCGGCGTCATCCAGATCAATGCGCTGCCGGTCGCCGTCGTGGCGGTGTCGGAGGACGGTCGCACCGCCGCGACCGCCGCGCTGCAGCTGCAGCTTCAGGACAAGGTGCTCACGCCCGAGGTGCGCGCGTGGGCCAGCGGCGAGTGGGGCCGGATCGAGCAGGCCTACCCAAACCCGGTGGTGACGCTCGACGACTACGTCCGGCACATCGAGCACGCCGTGAAGGTGGCCGGCATCGAGAGCGTCGGTATCGGCTGCGACTTCGACGGCGGCGGCGGATTCCCGGGGCTGGCCAGCGTGGCCGATTACCCGCAGCTCACCGCGGCGCTGCTCGCGCGCGGCTGGTCGGAAGCAGCATTGGCGAAACTGTGGGGCGGAAATACTTTCCGCCTGCTGAACTGACCGCGCGGGGCCAACAAAGGGACGAAACGCGGGTTTACCGGGGTGCAGCCCGGGCCGGCCCCGACTTGCGGGTGGTGTTTGAAAGCGGCGAAGCAAAACTCCCGGGCGCAACCCACCCGCGCATCCGCATGAGCATCCTGAAAATTATTGGCGCCGTCATCCTGGCCATCGTCGCCCTCACGCTCTTCGGCAAGATCCGCCAGAAGGTCGCGGCCGGCGCCCCGGCCCGGGAAACGACGGCCGCGGCGACCGCCACCGCCGACAACAAGAACCCCGGCCTGAGCCCGGCGGGCTTTTTCCTCCTCAATCGCGCCGAAGCGACCAACTCGCGTGTGGTGATCATGTCGCCGCCCAATTGCCCGAGCTACGAGGCGCAGCTGGCGTCGGCGCTCGAAGCCTCGCTCGGCGCCGCCGGCGTCCCCACCGAAATGCGGCAGGAGATCGGCGGCACTATCACCAATCCGGACGACATGGCGCGCATTCAAAAATACATGACGAATGTCGCCAACCCGCTCGTGATTGTCCGCGGCTGGGCCAAGGGCAATCCCACGGCGCAGGACGTCATCGCCCGATACAATTCGGGAAAGTAAGGGGTAGGGCGGTGACTCCGTTCACCGCCGCAGCGCGGACGGAGTCCGCGCCCTACCTTCAAATCCGCGGCTCGATCACGACCTCGCTGCGCACCGAGTTGGCGATGAAGCACTCCGCGTGCGACTCGTGGTGCAGCGCGTCGAGCGCGGCGCGGTCGGGGAGCTTGGCGCCGCTGAAGGTCACGCGCGGGCGCAGCGTGACGGACGTCATCGCCAGCTGCCCGGCGGCGTTCTTAGTCATGACGCCAAGCGCGTCGTCGTCATAGGCGTCGACGGTGTGGCCGCGCTTCGCGGCGATCGAGAGAAACCAGAGCATGTGGCAGCTCGACAGGCTGGCGACGAACGCCTCCTCCGGGTCGACGCCCTGCGGGTCGGACATCGGCAGCGGGACGACACTAGGCGAGGCGGACGCGGGCACCACGGCGCCGCCATCGAAGTGCCACGCATGGGCGCGGCTGTAGCGGTTGTCGGTGAACTTTTCCGTGGCGCCTCGGCTCCAGCGGATCCCGGCGGTGTAGGTGGACATGACGTCATTCAGCCGCGCCGGCCGCCCCGGCGCAAGCCGCCGGCGCCGCCGGACCGGCACAGTGCCGCCGATATCAGGCTTTTCCGCCGGCCTCGGTGATCTGCTGCGCCAGCCGCTCGCGCGCTTTCCCCGCGCATTCGGGACAGACACCGTGCGAGGTCTGCGTGTCGAAGTTCTTGCCGAAATACTGCTCCATCGTCAGCCACGCGCCGTCGTGGCCAACCTTCCGGCACCAGCTGCAGACCAGCTGCAGACCAGCATGAACTCCTCGAGGTGATGCAGGCGCCGGATCAGGCCCCGCGTCGTGAAATACACCCAGGCCCAGACACAGATGATCACGGCCGAGCGGAGCAGGACACGGAACCAGTTGAAGTCGGCGGGTTCGCCGTAAAGCAGGTGGGGCAGGCGGATGATCTCCGCCGTCCAGTTGATGAGCAGGATCAGCGCAAACCCGATGTTCTCCCGCCGGAGGATGCTCGCCCCACTGGTCTTCGCACTCATGGCCGGCCAGACTTGGCGGGCCGGGGGCCGGGAGCAAGCCGCCTTCTGGGCCGTCCGGCCACCGCCCGGCTGAACTTTATATTTGCACGGGGCCGCGAAGTTCCCCATCAATCCCGGCCGTGAACCTGTCCGCCGCCATCCGCCGTTCCGCCGCGACCATCAAAATGATGGCCGTCAAAAACGTTTGGCTCCCCTCGAGGGCTCGGCGAAGCATGGTGTCCGCGTAATCCGCAAAACAAAAAGAACCACTTCCCCCCGAGCCCGACTCTTCCGAGTCGGGTTTTTTATTTTCCCCTTCAGACCATGCCCACGCTCCTCGCTCCGCTCCCGCCGCCCTCCGTCCCCCGGATGGAACTGCCGACCGTGTCGTTCTTCGGACGCACGTTCGAGGAATACACGCGCTTCTTCGCCCTCGACCCGGCGGCCCTCCGCCGGCTCTCGGTGCTCGACGTCGCCGCCGGGCCGTCGTCCTTCACAGCCGAGGCCGGCCGCCACGGGATCGACGCCGTGGCGGTGGACCCGCTCTACGGGCACGGCCACGCGCCGCTGGCCGCGCGCGTGCGGGAGGATTACCGCCGGATGTTCGCGCAGATGCGCGCCAAGCGGCACCTCTTCCGGCTGAAGTCGTTCAAGTCCTTCGCCGCGGCCGAGGCCGACCGCCGGCTGGCCGCGACGCGCTTCCTCGCGGACTTCGACGGCAACGCGCGGCACGGGCGCTACGTGCGGGCGGAGCTGCCCGCGCTGCCGTTCCTCGACCAGAGCTTCTCGCTCGTGCTCTGCGCACACCTGCTCTTCACCTACGCCGACCGGTTCGACTACGCCTGGCACCTCGCGGCCTGCCTCGAGCTGGTGCGGGTATCGGCGGGGGAGGTGCGGATTCACCCGGTGTGCAACGCCGCGGGCCGGACCTACGCCGAGTTGCCCCGCCTGCGCGCCGACCTCGCCGCGCAGGGCATCCGCAGCGACATCGTGCCGGTGGCCTACGAGTTCTTCGCTGGCGCCGACAGCATGCTGGTGCTGCGCCGCGACCGCGCGCTGCGCCGCGCGGCGGCGGCGTGATCGCCCTTGTCGTGCGACCGGTCCCTCGCACAATCGCCGCACCATTTCCAAGTCACCGAGCTTTCCCCCGGGGGCGGCCGCCGCCCTGCTGGCCTTCGCGGCCAACTCCGTCTTCTGCCGGCTGGCGCTCGGGCGCGCGGAAATAGACGCGGCCAGCTTCGCGCTGCTGCGGCTGAGCGCGGGCGCCGTCACGCTGGCGCTGCTCTGCGCGGCGCAGGGCCGGCCCCCGTTTCGGCGCGATGTAGTTTCGGCCGGCGCGCTGTTCGCCTACGCGGCCGCGTTCTCGTTCGCCTATCGCGAGCTCACGGCGGGCACCGGCGCGCTGCTGCTGTTCGGCACCGTGCAAGTCACGATGATCGGCGCCGGGCTCTTCCGCGGTGAGCGGCCGGGCGCGTGGGAATGGTCCGGCCTGCTCGGGGCGCTGGGCGGGCTCGGCTGGCTCGTGTCGCCAGGGCTCGCGGCCCCGCCGCCGCTCGGCGCGGGCCTGATGGCGCTGGCCGGGGTGGCGTGGGGCGTTTATTCGCTGCGCGGCCGCCAGCTCGGCGACCCGCTGGCGACGACCGCGGGGAATTTTGTCTGGGCCACGCCGCTCGGGCTGCTGCTGTTCGCGGTGACGCCGGGACCCGCGCATGTTTCGACGCCCGGCGTGGCCTGGGCGGTGCTGTCCGGTGCGCTGGCGTCGGGCGGCGGCTATGCGGTGTGGTATGCGGCGCTGCCGCGGCTGACCGCCACGCGCGCCGCCACGCTGCAGCTCACGGTGCCGGTGCTGGCGGCGCTCGGCGGGGTGCTGTTCCTGGCGGAGACGCTGTCGTCCCGCCTGCTGCTGGCCGCGGTCCTCGTGCTCGGCGGCGTGGCGGTGGCGATCGCGGGCCACCGGCGCTAAAAAGCGCCGTTGCTGGCTTCCTGTTGCGGCCTGCTGGCCGCCCGGGATCAGTCCGCGCGACCTGCGTCGCGGCTGAGCTGCCAGCCCGGTGTTTGTCCCGGCCAGTCGCCGGGCAAATCCCGCGCGCGGGAAAATCGGGTTTCAGTTTCGCCTGACCCCAGGATGGGCCGATCGGCCACCTCCGGATTATTTTTCGGCGATTCTCCCTCTGGGCTGCAACTCCGCGCGGCCCTGCGGTGTTGGTTGGCATGGGCGCTGCAAAGAGCCCGCACACCACACGCGCTGGCGATAGCACAGGAAGACAATCGCAACCGCCCCGGATCACCCGGGGCATCCCACAAAACCCCCGCAACTGCTCCGCTTACCCGGAGTCCTCTCAAAATGAAGATCAAGTCCCTTATCGCCACCGCCGCCCTCCTGGGCGTTATGTCCACGTCAGCGTTCGCCCTCACCACCGTCGCCACCCCCGGCAAGGCCGCCGCCTCGCTCGAGAAGCCGGCCCTGACCAAGGTCGTCAACCCGACCAAACTGCCGCGCAGCTTCATGGGCGAGACGGTCATGCTCAACTTCACCGTGGATGCGCAAGGCCGCGCCCACGACATCAACGTCATGTGGCAGTCCGATTCCGCGCTGCGCCGCAGCCTGATCGAGGCCGTGTCGCAGTGGGAGTTCACGCCGGCCCGTAAGGACGGCCTGGCCGTGCCCACCCGCGTCTCGCTGCCGGTCGAGCTAAAGAGCGCCTGAACTACTACCCCCCAGGGAATCCTACCATGAAATCCAAGACCATCCTCCTCACGGCCGCTCTGCTCGGCGGCCTTTTCACCGCCTCGGCCTATGCAGGCACCCGCCTCATGCCGGCCGACTTCTCCGCTCCCGCGGTGAAAAAAATCGTTGCGCCCACCGGCCTGCCCCGCAGCTACATCGGCGCAGTCGTCCGCCTGCAGTTCACCGTCGATGCCGCCGGTCAGCCGCGCGACATCCGCGTCGCGTCGAACAGCGATCAGGCGCTCACGCCACGCCTCGTGGCGGCGGTCTCGCAATGGCAGTTCACCCCGGCCCGCCAAAACGGTGTCGCGGTGAGCACCAGGGTCGAGATGCCGCTCGAGCTGCGGGAGGACTGATCGTCTCCGCTTGATCAATGGTCGCCGGTCGCGGTAACGCGGTCGGCGACCTTGTTGCGTCCGGCCTCAGAGTAGCGCGGCGGCCGCGGCGTTGGCGCGGACTTGGGCGGCGTCCTTGCAGCCGGGGATGACGGCGGTTACGGCCGGGTTCTTCAACACCCAGGCGAGCGCCCACTGCGCCATCGGCACGCCGGCCGGCACCTCGGTGGCGGCGATCTGCTCGACCTGCCCGAGCATGCGTTCCTGCTTCGCCTTCATCCAGACGTCGCGCACGTCGTTGGCGGGAAACTTGTGGCCGGGCTTGTATTTGCCGGAGAGGAAGCCGCTGGCGAGCGGCACGCGGGCCAGCACCCCGAGGTTCTGCCGCGCGCACGAGGGGAACACGGCCGCCTCGGGTTCGCGCTCGAGGCGGTTGTAGATCAGCTGGATCACGTCCACGCCGACCTCCGTCGAGCGATCCACCTGCTTCGTATCGGCGGTGTTGCTGGAGATGGAATTGCCGAGGAAGCGCACCTTGCCCTGGCGCTTGGCCTCGTGCGCGGCCTCCCACATGCCCGGCGTGGCGAACTGCGCGTCGCTGCCTGAGTGAAACTGCAGCAGGTCCACGTAGTCGGTGCGCAGCGCCTGGAGCGAGGCATCGAGTTGCTCGAGCAAATCCGCGGGGCCGACGCGCTGGTCCCGTTTGAAGCACTCGTGAAACTGGTGGCCCCACTTGGTGGCGATGACCCAGTCGCTCCGTTTGCCGGGCAGGGTCTCGCCGATGAGTCGCTCGGAGAGGTGGTCGCCGTAGCACTCGGCGGTGTCGATGAGGTTGATGCCGCAATCCTGCGCGGCGGCGAGGACCTCGCGCGCCTCGGTCGCGGTATAGGTCCGGCCCCACTCGCCGCCGAACTGCCACGTGCCGACGCCGACGACCGAGACATTGATACCGGTGCGGCCGAGCGTGCGGGTTTGCATGAGCGCGAACATGGCTGGCGTCCGCCGCTGCGCAAGTTCGCTCACCGGGCCGGTGGGGCGGATGGGCCTAGGGGATTTTTTACCTGCGATGCGCGGTCGGCGAGGTTGACGGTCTCCCAAGATTCGTGTGGGTTCATTCCCCTAGGCTGATGACATTCTTTAAGCGCATCCTCAAGGAGCCCGAGCCCGAGCCCGTGGCGCCGTCGGCCCCGCGGATCGAGCGGCGCAGTGTTCAGCGTTTCGTCGTCAGCCCGCAGTTTCCGTTGAAGGCCGTGGTCAGCTTTGTCGGGCGCGACGAGAGCGGCGCGCCGATGAGCAACACGCGGCACGGGTGGAACTGGAAGGGGCGCCTCATCGAATGTTCCGAGCTGGGCGCGCGCATGCAGCTGGGCCCGGGGATCCGCGCCGAGCCCGCGGAGAACTGCGATCTCAAGCTCAGCATCCAGACCCACGAGATCAACGTGCCGTGTCACATCGCCAACCTCAGCGAGACGCCCGAGGGTATGGTGCTGGGCTTGGTGCACGATTTGTCGGACGCGGCGATTCGCCGCGACTATCTCCAGTTGCTCGAGGTGGTGGCGCTCGGGTCCACGCTCACGTTGCAGCCCAAGGCGGCGGCCCAGCCCGACGCCTCCGGCTACCTCGTGGAGATTTACGCCAGCACCCGCGCCTCGCACCTGACGGTCTGGCGGCATCCCGCCGACGGGTCGGTGGCGGCGTTCGAGTTCCGACTGCAGGATAGCCTGGTGCGCGCCGCGGCGGGTCACGGGGTGGAATTCCTCGCGGACATCGCTGGCACGGGCTCGCAGCCGGCTTCGAGCGACCAGTGCCTCGAGATCGGGCGGCTGTTCACGTGGGTCGTGCCCAACCTTGCGCCGGCCGTGCCGGACGATGTGCGGCAGTTCCTGCAGCACTATGCGACCTGAACCGGATCGCCGGGCCGGTTACCGTTCAATCACCTGATCAGGCAGTTCGTTGGTGCCGCCGGGCTCCGGCGGGAAATGCTCCGCCAGCAGTGCGCCGGCGCGCTGGATGCCCTCGATGACCGCCCCGGTGTGGTTGCCGTCCCGAAAATCCTTCTGCATGGCGGCCGCCACCTCCGACCAGAAGGCGTCGCCGCATTTCGCGTGCACGCCCTCGTCCCCGAGGAGGGCGAAGGACTGCGAGGCGGGCGCCACGAACAGCAGCACCGCGTTGCGGTGCCGGGTCTTGGTCATCCCCAGCCGCACGAATTCCGCCCGGGCGACCGCCACGGCGTCCGCCGCCGGCGAGCGATGGATGACGACGCGGATCTCGCCCGATGTCTGGTGCTCGGCTTTTTGGATGGCCGACTCGATGGCGGCACGGTCCAGCCGCGCCATGAAATGCTTGGGTTGCATGGCTACCATTTTCCTCCCGCGCCGCCGCCCCCGAAGCTGCCCCCGCCGCCGGAGAAGCCACCCCCGCCGTCACTCCCGCCGGACCAGCCGCCGCCCGAACCACCGCCCCAGTTGATCCAAGTGGAGGTGCGCCGTCCGGGATTGAGGAAGATGGCTGCGGGATTGCGCCGCCATTGAAACCACTTGAACCCCATGAAGACGAAAAACAAGATCACGAGCGGCCAGTTGACGTAAAAGTTCTGCGATGAAGCATGCGCCTGGGTCCGCCCGGTGCCGCGATATTCGCCCTTGGTGGCGGCGATCAACGCCTCCACCGCGGCGCTCATGCCGCCGTCAATGTCACCGGTGCGGAACCGGGGCACGATTTCCTGTTCGATGATGCGCTTGGCGGTGGCATCGGGCAACACGCCCTCGAGACCGTAACCCACCTGCAGGTAGAGCTGGTGCTCCTGCATGAACGAAAAGAGCACGGCGCCGTTGTTCTTCCCCGCCTGGCCGGCGCGCCACGCCTGCGCCACGCGCACCGTGTAGTCTTCGACCGAGGAGGCCGACTCCATTCGCGGGTAGATGGCGACGAGCAACTGGCTGGAGCTGTCGCGCTCGAATTGCTCCAGCCGCGCGTTCAGGCGGTCGGCCACGGGCCGCGACACCACGCCGGCATAGTCGTTGAAATACCGCGGGGGCGCCGGGGGGATGCGCTCGGCGGCGGGCAGCGCGCCGGCCAGCAGCAGCAGCGCACTGAACGCCAGGGAGCGGCAGCAAAGCTTCACGGGCGGATTCAGGGCTTCTTGTTGAAGTCGAACTGCACGGCCGGTGGCGTGTCCGCACCGGGCTTGGCCGCGAAATAGGGCTTCTCGGCGAAGCCGAAGAGGCCGGCGAAGAAGACGGCGGGCACGCGCTTGATGGCGGAATTGTAGTCGCGGGCGAGATCGTTGAAACGGCCGCGCTCGACGCTGATCCGATTCTCGGTGCCCTCGAGCTGCGCCTGCAGTTCCTGGAAGTTGGCCGTGGCCTTCAGGGTCGGGTAGTTTTCCGCGACCACGAGCAGGCGGGACAGCGCCGAGGACAGGGCGCCCTGCGCCTGCTCAAACTGGGTGAGCTGGGCGGCGCTCGGCGTGCCGCCGGCGTTGATCTGCACCTTGCCCACGGAGGCGCGGGCGTTCGTGATCTCGGTCAGGGTGGATTTCTCGAAGGTGGCGGCGCCCGACACCGTGGCGACCAGGTTGGGAATGAGGTCGGCGCGGCGCTGATAAACATTCTGCACCTGCGCCCACTGGGCATCGACGGCTTGGGCGCGATTGACCAGGCCGTTATATTGGCCGGTGAGCAAAAGGGCGGCGAGCCCGATGAGGGCCGCAAGGACCCCAAGGACGATGAGGACGGTTTTCATGGGACGCTGCATTGATGGGGCGATTCGTCCCCCGACGCAAGCTGCCGGCCGTTACATCGCGCGGGTGATTTTCAAGCACGCGACCCAGGGCTGGTCGGCGGCGACGAGGGCCGGTGGGGCGGAGAGCCGGTGGTGCAGCTTGATCACGCTCGCCCGGTCCAGCGCGATGAGCGCGCGGATGGCTGCGCCTGCCGGACAAGGAGCAGAACATGGCGGAGGGAAGGAGAAGACAGCATGGGGACCAGTCTAGGGCAACCGGCGGTCTCCCGCCATCGGGGGCCTTCCTGATTCGCCATGGTGTAATGACTGCTCCCCGCCGGCGACAGGTAGGGCAAGGCCTTATATCTCCCGCGACCCCGGTAGCCTATCGTTATCCGCGCCATGGCCAAACCCCCGGACCGACCTCACCACGCCCATCATCTGCCCAAGGGGAAGGAAGTGCTGGCTGCGGCGGTGGAGCAAGTCGGCATCTTCCATCGCTCGGGCCGGATTCTGGCGCGGACCATCCACGCATTCATCTCCGACAATATCATGCGGCTCGGCGCGGCGCTGGCCTTCTACACCACCGTGGCGGTCGCACCCCTCCTGGTGCTGGCGATTGCGATGGCGGGGACCGTGTTCGGCAAAAGCGAGGCGCGCGAGCAGATCATCGGCGAGATTGAGCGGCTGGCGGGCTCGCAGGCCAGCGCCGCCTTCGCCGCCGTGAACAGCCCCGTGACCGCCACCTCTGGCGTGCTCGCCACCCTGTTTGGCGCGGGCACGATCATTTTCGGCACGCTCGGGGTTTTCAACCAGCTGCAGGATGCGCTCAACGCCATCTGGCGCGTGCCGCCGAAGCCCATGCTGGGTTGGTGGCATTTCCTGCAGGGCCGCCTGTTTTCCCTGGCCACCGTCATCGGCACGGGCTTCCTGCTGCTCGTGTCGCTCGTGGCCAGCGCGATGCTCAGCTGGGTGGGCGCGCAGACCGCGCACCACCTCGAGTTGCCGGTGTTCGGGCTCGAGCTCGTGAACAACACCATCTCGTTCGGCGTGGTGACGGTGCTGTTTGCCCTGGTCTTCCGGCTGCTCCCCGACACGCCGGTGCGGATGAAGCACGTCTGGATCGGCGCGGGCGTGACCGCGCTGCTGTTCACGCTGGGCAAGACCGGGCTGGGATATTACCTCGGGCGTGCGAGCCTCACCTCCGCCTACGGGGCGGCCGGTTCGCTGCTCGTGCTGCTGCTCTGGTGCTACTACGCGGCGCAGATCGTGTTTTTCGGGGCCGAGTTCACGCGCGTCACGGCGCTGAGCGACGGCGGGCGCGACTTCACGCCCTTCGCGCAACCGGCGGAGAAGGGCCGTCCACTATGAGCGCGGCCACGCTGCCGGAGGGCCCGCCTGTCCGCGCGCCGCGCGTGGTGCGGTTTGAGCTGTCGCTGAAGTCGCTGTTCATCGTCATGAGCCTGCTCGCGGGCGTGTGGCTGCTCGTGCACGCGCTGCCGGTGCTGCTGGTGCTGGTAGCGGCGTTGATGTTGGTGGGCGCGCTCAATCCCGTGGTGGCGGGGCTGGAGCGCCGGGGCGCTGGGCGGGGCTTTGCGGTGTTCCTGGTCTTTGCCGTCGGCACCGCCGTGGCGGCCACGCTGTTCATCCTGACGGTGCCGACCGTGGTCCGCCAGGTGAGGTCGGTGGCGGAACATGAACCGGAAATCCGCGAGAAGATCGCGGGCTACCTCGAGAACTCGCGTCTCACCGTGGGGCTGGCGAGCGACATTCGCGAGGCCCGTTATACGGAAATGCTTAAATCCTCCCGGCCGTTCTTGCTGTCGCTGGGTGCGCAGGCCTTCGAACTCGCCGCCGGGATCGTGGCCTCCGTCTTTCTCGCGTTCTACGTGATGCTTGACCACGAACGCTTGCGCGGCGCGTTGTTCGCCGTCGTGCCCCGCTCGCACCACATCCGGCTCGCGCGGATCCTGCTCAACCTTGGGACGATTGTGGGTGGTTACATCCGCGGGCAGTTGCTGACCTGCGCCCTCATGGGCGGGTTCATCCTCGTGCTGCTGCTCGCGTGCGGCGTGCCCAACGCGCTGGCGATCGCCGTATTTGGCGGCGTGATGGACCTGCTGCCTTACATCGGGATCTTTCTTACCATGGGGCCGGCCGTGCTGGCGGCGGCGGAGCAGGGACCGGTTGTCGCGGGCACGGTCTTTGTGCTGATGCTGGCGTATGAGGAGCTCGAGAGCCGTGTGCTCGTGCCGCTGGTCTACGGGCGGGCGCTGCGGCTGCCGTCCTCGGTGGTGTTTTTCTCCCTGATCGCGGGCACGGCGATGGCCGGCCTCGTGGGCGCGCTGCTGGCGCTGCCCATGGCGGCCGCGATCCTGATGCTCATCGAGGAACTGCGCGTCGAGCTGCCGGGCGAGGCGGTCCTGGCCGAGGACGTGGCCCAGCAACGGGCCGATGACCACGGCGAGCAGGAATACGAACGCCGCGCGGAGAACCTGCCGGCGGAGGCGGGCCGCGCCGGCCCTCGGGTCCGCCGGGGCCCTCGCGCCGGGCGAAGCTGGGGTCGGGCGCGCCGCGGTACGCGCGCGGCACGAAGGGGAAATCCTCCGTGAGCACGTAATGATACGTGCCGCCGGGAAACTCCGGCGTCACGCCGGTGCGTCCCCCGCACTCGTCCAGGTCGCCGCTGCCGGCGGCGTAGTCGAAATCCTCGACGAAGCTGCCGTCATAGAAACCCCCTGGCTGGTCGCCGGTCCCCGGCCGCCGGCCCTTTTTCAAGTGATAGCTGCTGCGGAGTTTCACGACGGGGCTGGCGGCGTGGGCCGCGTCGCGGTGGCCCCAGGCGGCGTAGATGGGGAAGCCGTCGGCAGCCCAGCCGACGAGCGTCATCTTCTCCTGGCCGCCGGAGAGCCGCTGCAGGAGCGCGACGGGAATGCCGTGGTAATGGTAGGCGCCGTTGGGCTGCACGTGGGCGTTGTTGGAATCGAGGCCGAGCGAGAACGCGCCGCCGAGGGCGTCGTAGTGCCAGCCGGAGTCGCGGTCGTTGTGCCACATCTCGGCGGTGCCGGGATCGAACAGCACGCCATTGATCGCGATGCCGAAGGGCTGGCGGCCCAGCGGCACCGGCCGGGCGGCGGCCACGGGCTGCGCCGGCATCGTGAAGCGGTAGCGCTGCGCGCTGACGCGGTTCGGGTTATCCGCGTTGGGGAAGCGGCCAGTGGCGTGATCGGGCAGGCCATTCGAGGTGACGATGCGCTGGTCGCCCGCGATGGTGATCGTCACCTCGTTGCCACCAGGCGGCGGCTCGGTGGCGGGCACCCCGGCGATGTCCATCTTTTGGGTCGCGTTGTGGTTCGGGTGCGCGGCGAGCGCGCCGGCGACGGCGAGGACCAGGGGCAGGACGACCAGAGGGGGGCGGCGCATGATGCCCTCAGCTTGCAAATCCGCCGCGCAGTGACAACCATGGGATTAAGCCGTGGTTTGGCGGGATGGAACCGGTGGAGACTCTGTGTTGCCGCCACGGGTTCTGGTAACGCAATACGTTACCAGAAATCGGCGCTCACCGCGCCAGCGCGGCTTTCAGATAGAGCACGAGGCGCTTGCTGAACTCCACCGAGTCCGGGCCCGACAGGTGCGACCACTCCGGGCACTCGAAGACCAGGTCGGGATGATCCGAGTAGTAGAGGTTCGGCGCCTTGGTCTCGTTCATCAGGCGGGTCCAGGCGGCGGAGCGCGGCGTGCCGGCGTCCTCCAATTTCTTCAGGTCGCCGCTGTGCGGGAAACGGACGAAGACAATCTTGCCGCCGCGGGCCTGCAGTTTCTTCACCAGTGCGGCCGTCTTGCCGAAGCGTTCCTCCACGGTCTGCGCCAGGCCGGCGAGCACCTCCTTGGGTGTGTAGTCGGGGAAGGGCGGCGGGGTGAACAGCGGGATCCAGCCGTGCTTGATGCGGTCCTGCAGCGGGCCCGGCTGGGCGCAGGCCTCGGTCATGCGGGCCCGGCGCTCGCGGTCCATGGTGGAAAAATACGGCGGCAGGAGCGGCGGCAGGTAGGAGTTGGCGCGGCTGGGCACCGGCACCTGCGCGATCAGCTGACTGAGCACGAGGTCGTCCTGCTTCATGAACGCGATGCGCTCCTCGAGGAACATGCCGAGATGGTGGCCGGCGCGCTGCGCCACCGTGCGGGTGTGGTAACGATGGAGCGCGTCCTCGGCGTTTTTCAGCAGCGGGCCGCCGGGGGCGAAAAACATGCCGGGCACGACGCTGCAGATCACGGTGCCGTGGAAACGCTCGTCATTCAGCAGGTCCTCCAGGATCGGGTAGACGCAGGTGCCGGCCAGCGCGAGTTGCACGGGCCGCCGGCCGAGGCCCTGCTCGAGCGCGTCGAGGTCGAGGTCGAACAGCGGCCGGGAGTCGCCGAGGATGACCACCGAGTCCGGCTGCACGGCCTCGCGGCGGTCGGCCCAGAGGTCGGTCGTGTCGTTGAGCGTCGGCGCGTAGCCGCGGGCGCGGGCCGAGATTTCCCAGGCCACGGTGCCGGCCGCGGTCAGCAGCAGCGCGGTGAGCAGCAGGGTCCGCCAGGGCTGGGCCGGGATCGGCCGCTGGAAATCAAAACTGGAAGTAGATGAATGCATTGCCGCTGCCTTGGGTGAGGATGATGGCGCCGAGCATCAGGGTCCACGCGCCGCCGATGAGCCAGGCGGGCTGCCGGTCGATGGCCGTCTCCAGCGCGGTGTCGCGCAGCCGCCAGTGCACCAGCCACAGGCCGAAGATCACGAGCGCGACCTGGAGGATCTCGCGGCCGGACAGGATCGCCTGGCCGACGGGGATCTTGCCGGCCATGGCGCCGAGGATGAGCGCGGCGCCATGGAAGTTCGCGGCGCGGAAGAAGACCCACGCGATGCACACGAAGAAGTAGGTCACGAGGCAGAGGGCCAGCTGCACCGGTAGCGTTTCCTTCCAGGCCGCGTCCTTGGTGGCCGTGCGGAAGAAGTGCTCGACCACGAGGCACAGGCCGTGGATCAGGCCCCACACGACGAAGGTCCAGGCCGCACCGTGCCACAGGCCGCCGAGGAACATCACGATGATGAGGTTGAGCGCGGCGCGGGCGGCGCCGGCGCGGCTGCCGCCCAGCGGGAAGTAGAGGTAGTCGCGCAGGAAGGTGGACAGGGAGATGTGCCAGCGCCGCCAGAAATCCGAGAAGCCCACCGAGGCGAAGGGAAACAGGAAATTATCCTTCAGGTGGAAGCCGAGGCAGAGCGCCGCGCCGATGGCGCAGGTGGAATAGCCGGAGAAATCGAAGAAGATCTGGCCGGAGAAGGCGATCACGCCGGTCCAGGCGTCGAGCGTGAGCACCGGGCCGGGGTTGCCAAAGACACTGTCCGCCACCGGGGCGAGCAGGGTGTCGGCCAGCACGATTTTCTGAAACATGCCGAGCGACATCAGGAACAGGCCCCACTGCAGTCGGTTTTTCAGCGGGGTGGGCGGAGTCGCGCACTGCGGCAGGAAGTCGGCGGCGCGCACGATCGGGCCGGCGACCAGCTGGGGAAAGAACGACACGGCGAGCAGGAAGTCGCGCAGGGACCGGGTCGGCGTCGTCGCGCCGCGGTAGACGTCGAGCGTGTAGGACAGCGAGTGGAAGGTGTAGAACGAGATGCCGATCGGCAGGAACAGGTCGAGGTGCGGCGGCGCGTAGGTGACGCCAACGCGGGCCAGCAGCCACTGGGTGTTCTCGAGCAGGAAATTCCCGTATTTGAAAAATCCCAGCATGCTGAGGTTGGCCGTGATGCTGCTCACCAGCCAGATCTTCTTGGAACCCGCGGGCGCCGTGGCGATGCGCGCGCCGAGCCAGTAGTCGAGGGTGGTGGTGGCGAAGAGCAGGAGCGCGAACGGCGGATTCCACGCGCCGTAGAAAATGTAGCTCGCCACGAGCAGCAGGTTCTTGCGCGCGTCCCACGAGCGGAGGGACCAGTAGCCGCCCATCACGAGGGCGAAGAAAACGACGAAAGTGAGCGAGTTGAACAGCACGGCGTGGAGACGAGCTCGCGCGAGGCAATCGCAACCTCGCGGGCGCGCAATCCAATTCACGCGGCGGAGCTTCTTCTTTCGGCCCGGGCCAAATGGCGGAGGATCCCGATCCGCTAGCGCCGAAGATTTGCAGCACCGAGCGCGGCCGCGCCTACTTGACGGGCGCTTCCTTGACCAGGGTGAGGCCGTTCCGCACCCGGCGGGCGGCAGCCTCGGCGGCCGGCGTGACGCCGGGGATCATGATGAGCGAGGCGGAGGCCACGGTCTGGTCGTCGATCTTCACGATGGTCATTTCCAAGCTGAGGGTGAGGTTGTTGGGATTTTGCACGGTCGAATACCAGGTGAAGCCGGCGCAGCCGGAGATAGTGGTCGCCTCCTTGCGCGTGGGGGGCGAGGCCTTCGACACCTCGATCGCATCCTTCGCGATCTTATCCAGCGAATCGGAGGACGGCACCACGAGAATCACCACGATGGTGGAGCGCGTGGGGTCCATGACGAGCAGGTTGCCCGACCCGCCGTCCTGCGTGGTCCAGTCATCCGGCACGGTGAAGGCATACGCCGGCGAGCCGGTCGCCGGATGGCGGACGTCCTTGGCAGAAAGCGGCGGCAGTAGCGCCAGCGCGAGAGTCAGCAGAAGCATCCCAGGGTGGCGCAGGAGGACTTTCATGCCTCCGGAGCTAGCGCGATGACCGCCCGATTGGCGAGATTTTATGCGGTGGCATCGGGGTGCAGGCCGGAAACTTGTAATCCATTATATTACAAATTGTCGGGGTGGCGGTTGCCCGGCCGGGCCCGGCTTTTTTCTGGCTTCCGGTTGCGGCGGAGCGGAACTACGTTCCGCTGGTGGATGCTGATTTGAGAGCCTCTGATGCTGGCCGATCCGCCTGGCAGCTCGCCGGCGAACTGCTGACGCGACCCTATCCACTGACCGCGCGATTGGTCGTGCCGGCGGTCATGCTCATGGTGCTGGTGCCGTGTTACCTCGTCATTCCCGCGCTGACCCGCGGGCGGCCGCTGCACCTGCCCGAAATGGCTTTGGATCGGCTCGTGCCGGTGCAGCCGGCCTGGGCGGTGATTTATTTGTCCTACTTCTGCTTTCCTTTCGTGGCCTTGCTGGTGGTCCGCCAGGAGGAGCTGCTCCGCCGGACTTTCCTGGCTTGGCTGATGGCGTGGATCACGGGGTATGTCTGCTTCCTGGTCTATCCCACGATCCTCCCGCGGCCGGCCGGAGAGCTGGGTCCGGGGTTTTTTGCGTGGTTCCTGCGGGGCGTCTGGGCCGCCGACGCGCCGCGCAACTGCCTGCCCTCCCTTCACGTCGCGAGCCCGTTCGTGGCGGCGATCACGATCTGGCGCGTGCATCGCGGCACGGGCCTCGCGGTCGGCGTCTGGGCTGCACTCATCGCGCTGTCGACGTTGTTCACCAAGCAACACTATGTCGCGGATGTCATCGGCGGGATGCTGCTGGCGGGCGTTGCGAGTGCCCTCTGCCTGCGCCATTGCCCGCGCGAACCGCTGCCCGAGAGCGACCGCCACGCCATCCCGCTCCTCGTGCTGGGAGTCATCGGGGTTTACGCGTTCGTGGTCGCCGGCCTGTGGGTGGCCTACCGGATGGGGTGAGCGATCAAGATGGCCGGAAGCAATGGACGCCTTCGCTCTTCTGCCCGGGCTATCTCCTTCAGGATTGAGGTTGAGGCACGAGCGCCAGTGTGGCGGCGGCCAGGCCGCGGGCTTGCAGGCCGGCGAGGATCGCGGCGTAAGTGGCGGCGGGTAACTGGCGTTCCCGGCTCAGCACCCACAGCAGCCCGCCGTCGTTGGTCCCGACCACCGCCCAGCGATAGTCGGCATCGAGGGCGAAAATCTTGCAGGTTACGGAGACCGGCCAGATGAAGCTGACCTTCCACACCGCATTGCTAACGGGATCAATGACCCGCGCCGTGCCGGTCCAGGTCTTCTCCGGGCCGTCCACCGTCTTTTCGCGGAAAGTGAAATTGTTGGTCAGTTTGCCGTCGGGCCGCCGCGCGTAGGTGTCGTAGCTGGCGACCTTGCCCTTCTCCAAGAAGTAGGGGGTATGGCTGATGACATACCACCGGCCCATGTAGCGGTCGAGGTCCACCGCGGCGACCGGGGCGGGCAGGGATTGTTTGCCCGTGACGCAGCCGGCGAACAGCAGCACGGCCAGGGCCGAGGGAAGGAGAGGGGCGAAGCGGAAGAGCATGGGGCAAGGGATGTCTCTTATTGCCAATAGCAACTCGTCCCGGGACCGGGTCCGCCGGCGCGATTCGCCGAAAGGCGCAAGGGAGAAATCTTGTCGGCGGCGCACGCGGGGTTTGGATCCGCGACCTGAACCTCCCCGAGGCGGAGGTAGGTCAAGTCCGTATATCCCCCGCCGCGGGGTTGCCGTATGGTCCGGTCTTGCGGGCTCCCACCAATCACCTCGGGCGCCGCGTCCTCTCCTGGCCGCGGAAGGTTCTCATCACCCTCGCGGTGATCGCCACCGTCCTGTTGGTGGGGCGGATTGCCCTGCCGGTGGTCGTCCGGCGGGTGATCAACAGCCGCTTGGAGCGGATCCCTGGCTACACGGGGCACGTGGACGACGTTCGCATCCATCTCTGGCGCGGCGCCTACACCCTCCATGGGTTCGGCATCTACCGGCAAACCGGCCTGGTGCAGGAGCCCTTCTTTCTCGCGCGGGGCATCGACATCTCCCTCGCCTGGCGCGAAGTGGCGCGCGGCCGCTTCGTGAGCAACATCCAGGTCGACCAGGGTCAGTTGCATTTCGTGAAGGGCGCGAGCGACGAGGCGAGCCAGACGGACTTCGACCGGCGGTGGCAGGACGTGATCCAGGATGTTTTCCCCATCGACATCACGCACCTGGAAATCACCGACGGTCTCCTGCGCTACCTGGACCACACCAGCAAACCGGAAGTGGACCTGTTCGTCACGCATATGCGGGCCACCGCCACCGGGCTGCGCAACCGGCCGGAGGAGGCGGGCGCCGGGGAATTTCCGGCCCGGATCACCGTCACGGGCGAGAGCCTCGGGGGCGGGACGGTGGAGCTGCTTCTCGTCGCGGAGCCGCTGGCGGAGCAGCCGCATTTCCACCTCAGCCTGAAGCTCGACAATGTGAACCTGCCGGCACTGAACGAGTCACTGCGCGCCTACGCCAACGTCGACGTGGGCCGGGGCACGTTTCGCCTGGTGGGCGAGATGGCGGGCCGCGACGGGGGATTCCAGGGTTACCTGAAGCCGTTTTTCGAGAACCTGGATTTCAAGAACATCGAGGACCGGCAAAAAGGCTTTGCCGCGCAGGTCTGGGAACGCCTGGTCGCCACCTTCGCGTGGGTGATGAAGGACAAATCCCGCGGCCAGCTGGCCACCCGCATTCCCTTTGAGGGGAAGTTCGGCGACGCGAAGATCGGGCTGCTCGCCACGATCGCCAATATCTTCCGCCACGGCTTTATCCACGCCTTCAATCCCACGCTCGATAACTCGGTGCACGCCGACCAGATCCTGCCCAGCGGAAAAAGCCAGGCCGGTGCCGCGGCGGCGCAGAGCCTTCCCGACGACGCCCCGGGGAAGACGGAGAAACCGGCCAAACCGTAAGGCCGGGCGCGCGGATTGCGGCCTTGCGAGCCCGGCGGCTTCGGGCAACCTCCGGCTGAAGCGTCCGCGCTTTTTTCCCATGGCTGACCCCGGCATCTACCTCGGCACCGACAGCGGTGCAACCACCTCCAAGACCGGCGGCATCCGTGCCGACGGCTCCATCATTTCCCACCAGCTCCGGCAGAGCTCGACCAATTCCGCGGCCGGCCGCGCGGCGGTCATCGCGGGCTGGGTTGAGGGCGCCAGCGGTTTTCTCGCCGAGAATAAATTCACATGGCGCGACGTGCGCGGGGTCGGCCTGGCGATTCCCGGGCCCTACGAGGGTTACGGCGTGCTCGGCCGCTCGGCGAACCTGCCCGCAGATTTTGCCGGCTGGGATTTCGCCGGCGATTACGCCCGGGCGATCGCCGCGGTTGCGGGCCGGGCGGTGCCGCTCATCGCCGGCAACGACGGCAACTACGGCGGGGTGGGCGAGGCGCACCGCGTGCGCGCGGGCCGCGCGGCCGGCGTGCTGATGTTCGCCCCCGGTTCCGGCCTGGGCTGCGCCTACGTTGACCCGCACGGCCTGCCGCTCGACGGCGACACGCTCTGCGGCATGGAGGCCGGCCACATGCCCGCGCCGCTCCACCTGCTCGGCGGCATCCGGCCGTTCACCTGCGGCTGCGGCCGCGACTGGGGCTGCATCGAGGCCTACACCACCATCTCCGGCCTGCCGCAACTCCTCGCGGAAATGTTGAAGAAACATCCCGGCCACCCGCTCGCGACCTCGCCGCTTGCGCCGAAGGAAAAGGCGCTGACGCTGCGCGGCCTGGCGCAAAAGGGCGACGCGCTCGCGCTCGACATCTTTGATTTCCAGGCGCGGGCGCTCGGCCTCCACCTGGCCAACCTCGCCATGGCGGTGGACGCCGAGTTTGTCGTGATCGGCGGCGGGTTGATCGATCCCGGTTCCACCACGCCCGAATTCCGCGCGCGCTACCTGGCGGGCATCCGCGCGGCGGCCGAACCCTACCTCTGGCCCGCGCAGCGGCAGAAAATCCAAGTCGTCCCCGCCACGCTCGGCGAACTTTCCCAGGCCATCGGCGCCGCGCTCGTGGCCCGGGCCAGCTTCGGCCCGAAGGCCCGCAGCCTGGCTTGAGCCTGAATCGGTTCGCACTTTAGCTCCGGACGGATTTTATGGGGATGCAGTATTGTAGGTCGGGGTTTATCCTCGACGGGTCGCGGGAAAATATCGGGCATAAAGCCCGACCTACATCAAACTGATCCGCGGTCGGACCCGGGGGCAGCTCCGCGGCTGGCGGTTAGAAAAACCTGCGGAGGAACGCCGCGGCTTTTGGCGAGAGACCGATGATCTTGTTCGTGGCCTGGCGGTAGTATTTGAAATTCAGCTCGGTCTCGGGCCGGCCGTCGTTCCAGTTGGACCACGGCTTGAGTTCACCCCGGCCCAGGCGCCGTTTCGCGAGCGCGGTGCGCTTGACCGTAATGCTCACGCGGGGCGTCTGTCGCTCGACGCCAGGTATCCGGGGAGTGGCGTGGGCCGAGGTGACGATGCCGCGGGCGATAAGGCCCGGCCCGCCCTCGTTTTCGCTCGCGAACAGGTAGATCGTGTCACCCTCGGCGATCTTCCGGCCGCCATACATGGTTTTCTGCCGGTCGAAGGTGAACGACTTCGCCCGCCGGTTTTTTATCTCCACCTTGATCGCGTAGGTCATGGGTTTAGCGACGGATTTCGCGGATGATGTTAAGGCCCGTGCCGGCGCCCGAGGCCCACTGGAAATGTTCGATGATCTCGAGGAGGCCGTCCGCGGTGTGCTGCAATTCGCAGTTCGAGTGGCCGCTGTTCAAAGTGCCGCCCGTTTCCGACTGGCAATAGTGGAAGGTCAGCTTGGCGTCCTGGGCGACGCCGACCAGGAAGCCGCGCACGATGCGCCCGCCGGCGTAACTGGCCCACACCGCGGAGTCCTCCTGCGTAAAGCGGAAGATCGTGTCGCGATTGATGACGCCATTGGCCGCCGTCTGCACGGCATTCATCCGCCGGCCATCGAGGTTGAATCCAGGATCCACGGGCGGGACCATGCGCTGCCACCTTGGCACTGGCAACGCCGATGCCACTGTGCCGGTCAAGGAAGCGGGCGGGTATGCGGCTTAGAAAACGGAAGCGCCTGATTAATCAGGAAAAGTAACGAGGAACAGCCTGACACCTTGCGACTCCCAAAAACGGGAAACAACGGGCTTGTTAAAGAGAGTGCGGGAGGTAGGTTGAGGCTGTGAAGAGCATGATTAAAATCGCTTCCACTCGCCGCAACGGGCACACGGGCCGTCCGGTGGCGAAGGGGGCGCGTGCCAACGGCACCAGCTTTGCCGCCGCTGCGGCGAAGTATCGGGGCATGTTGAAGGACGCGCCACCCGACCTCTCGACCCGTGAAGGCTTCGGACGCTAAGTCACGCGATGCTGCCAGTAGCCGGGTTTCCGGCGGAGGTGCATGACGGCGAGGATCCAGGTGTCAGCGGGCCGCTCGACATAGATGATGCCGTAGGGGAATTCACGGGAGAAGTGCCGTCGGGCCGGCCGGCGGATGAAGCGGAAGGTGCCGGGCGTGCGGCAGGCGTCGGCGATCAGGTGTTCAATCTCGTTGTAGAATCTGTTGCCCAACTCCGGCGTGATTGAAACGTAATGCCGGAGTGCTTCTTCATATTCTGCATCGGCCTCGGGGTGGAGGACGTGAGGCTTCACTGACGTCCGAGGATCTTTCTCATTTTGGCGGCCACTATTTTCCCGGGGATCATCTGCACCTTGCCGTCCTCGATCTCCTTGAGGCGGCGGAGGGCCTCGTCGCCCCAGGCTTTTTGGATTTCGGGGTCGGGGTGCTTGGCGCTGTCGGCGATCAATTGTTCGATGAGCTCGGTCCGCTCGCCGTAGGGCAGCTGGCGGGCCTCTTCGACGATTTCACTGACCTTGCGCTTGCGCGGCATGGGAAAAATGAGGGGCGCAAAACCGGGCAAAGCAAGGGGATAGTTTAATGCGAAATGCAGGCAGGCTGACTCAAAGACCTCAATCTGGAGTTCCCCTGCTTTGACGGACGCGGGCGCCAGCGACCGCAAGATACTCGACCTGACCCTGTGGATCGGCCCCCGTCAGAAGGTAACGAGGAACAGCCTGACCCCTTACGCGCCCGTGACCTTTTGCTTAGGTCTAGACGATTAGTTGACAGGGAGCCGACGGCTGTCGCGTTTAAGACCTGACCCGATTCGCTTTGGTTGATACACGGCTAGTATGAAGGAAACTCCGCATCCTCAGCTATTGCCACGAGAAGAAATGCAAAGGCAGATGCAGGAAGTTTTTCGCCCTCAACTCGAATTGCTAGAGGAGTTGGTGAACTACGGATCTAATCTGATTCCTAGGGCGTATTCAGACGCCAAAACTGATACTGCCGATGTGGTTGTCATTCATAATTTCCTGAAGCAGGCGGTAGTTTTAATGGACGGAATTCATATAGCGGCAACGCAAGGCTCCGTAATAAACGGGCTAATCCTTCTAAGAAGCCTGTTCGAAATTAAGCTCTGTCTCGAGTGGATTCTAAAAAAAGACACAGCATACCGAGGCGAGCTCTTTTATGTATGGCAGATTCGGCACAAGCGAAAGGCATGCTTAAGGCATATCCCTGGCACGCCAGAATATAGTAGGTTTCACGAAGCAGCAAAGGCTGAGCCTGCGCTTCAAGGTATTAGTGATAGGCTTCCGTATTCGCTAGGTGAGCTCAAGGATCAGGTTCGGAAATATGACGAAGCATTGGCTTCAGAGAAGTGGAAGTCGATAAACGGGAAATTCGAGAGTGCTGCTAATGGCAGGAGTAAACATGATTGGTATTCACCGGAAGTTGGCAATTTGCGTGAGATGTCCAAAGAGATTGGGAAGGAGGCTCAATACGTGATTTTCTTTGCTCATTATTCTAATCTCACGCATGGGCTGGCACTCGAAAAAAATATATGGATCGGGAAGGAAGGAGCGCAGTCCACCTCGATCCGGACGATTGTAGGAGCCGACGAGCTGTTGATGAACACATTCAATTTTAGTCACGAGGTTTTCGAAAAAATCATTAGACACTATAGGCCAGGGGAGCTTGTGAATCTGCGAAGAAAATACTTTGAAGAGTGGCGTGAACGGAAACTGGGCACGCCAACCTTGAACACGGATGAAAACGGTATTGTGAAGATCACTACACCGAAGGTCCCCCCACTTCCACCCGAAGCGCTCGATACCGAACGCTATCTCTACATTTGATAGCACGTAAATATCTCACCTATCACCATCCGTAACTGCGCTTGATCCGCAACTCGTCGTAGAGATCGTCAGGCAATTCTTGAAGGAAGCGTGACGGACTCAGCATCATCCCACCGGGGCCGGCGCGGGTGGCTACTTTGGGGTAGCAGATGTAGAGCTCGTTCTTGGCGCGGGTGACGGCGACGTAGAAGAGGCGGCGCTCTTCCTCGACGTCGCCGGCTTCGATCGAGCGGCGGGTGGGGAACTGGCCGTCGGCGGCGCCGATCAGGAACACGGCGTCGTATTCGAGGCCCTTGGCTTGGTGCACCGTCGTCAGGCGCACGGCTTCCTCGTCGAGTTCGACCTGCTTGTCGCTGGTCTCGCCGTTGAGCAGCGCGACCTGCGTCAGAAATTCCTGCATGCTCGGCGACTGCGCCGCGAAGCCGACGAGGCCCTTCAATTCCTCGAGGCGGTCCATGTAATCGGCGTAGGCGCCTTTCATGTAGTCGCCATACCAGCCGTCGATGGCGACCTGCACGGCGTCAGCGGGCGAGCCTTTGTCCATCGCCTCGGCGACCTGCTTCAGGGATTCGCAGAAGTTGGCCCAGTCGTCCTTGGCGTCCTTCGGGACCTTGCTCTTTACGTCGTCGGTGTTGAGCACGTCGAGGAAGTTCTTCTGCATCAGCCGCGCGTGGTCGAGGGCGGCGGCGTAGATTTTCTGCGCGCCCTTCTCGCCGACCTTCGGGAGCAGGATGACGAAGCGCTGCCAGGCGAGGGTGTTGCTCGGGTTGTAGGTGAAGCTGACGAGGGCGATGAGGTCGCGCACGTGCTGGCGCTCGAAGAACTTCACGCCGCTGGTGATGTGGTAGGGCATGCCGTGGCGCGTGAGCGCGAGCTGCATCTCGAGGGCGAGGAAATGCGAGCGGTAGAGGATGGCGATCTCCTTGGGCGACACGCCCTCCTCGTTCACAATGGCGTGGATGCGCTTCACGATGAACTCGGCCTGCTCCTTGTCGTCCATGGCGGCGATGACGGCGGGCTTCTGGCCGTGCTTGCGGGCGGCGCGGAGTTCCTTGTCGAAATGGCGGCCGCGCGGCTGGGCGTTGAGCACGCCGTTGGCGAAGTTCAGGATCTCCGGCGTGGAGCGGTAGTTCGTCTCGATGCGGTGGATGACCGTGCCCTCGTGCCGGTCGGGGAACGACATGATGTTCTCGAAGTCCGCGCCGCGCCACGAGTAGATGCACTGGGCGTCGTCGCCGACCGCCATCACGCGGTGGTGCGGGGCGAGCCGGTCCACGATCTGCGCCTGGATGGTGTTGGTGTCCTGGTATTCGTCGACGAGGACGTGGCGAAAGCGCTGGCCGAAATACGCCGCGACCTCGGGCGCGTCAGTGAGGAGCTTGAGCCAGAGTTCGAGCAGGTCGTCGTAGTCCACGACGGACTGGTCGCGCTTGGCCTTTTCGTAAGCGGTGGCGAAGGCGGGGATGCGATCGGCAATATCGAGGTATTGCGGGAAGCTCTTCTCGATGGTCTCGCGCAGGGAGAGCTGGGTGTTGCGGGCGAGTGAGATGACGTTGAAGAGCGGGCCGGGGCGCGGGTTGACCTTGTCCTTGAAGAAGAGCTTGTCGGCGGCCTCGACGGTTTGCTTCAGGAGCGTCTCGGACTCGTCGGCGTCGAGGATGGTGAAGTTCTTCGGGAGCTGGATGGCCTCGCCATACATGCGGAGGGCGCGGTTGCCGAGGGAGTGGAAGGTGCCGCCCCAGAAGCGCTGCGGCTCGATGCCGGTGAGTTCCTGGACGCGGTGGAGCATTTCCTTGGCGGCCTTGTTGGTGAAGGTAAGGAGGAGGATTTCGCCCGGGCGGACGCCCTTCGAGAGGAGATAGGCCACGCGGTAGGTGAGGGTGCGCGTCTTGCCCGAGCCGGCGCCGGCGAGGACCAGCAGCGGGCCCGGCTCGGCCGTGACGGCGGCGAACTGCTCGTCGTTGAGCGCGGACTTGAAGTCGATCGCGGGGACTTGCGAGGGGCGCGGGCCGGAGCTGGGCAGTTCAAAATCCATGTGTTCGAAGGACAGAGAACGGGGGACGGAGGACAGATGGCAAAAGAAAAGACAGGTTTCACGCGAAGGCGCGAAGAACGCGAAGGGGAGGGTTCGGTTGGAGGGCCCGCGTCCTGGCGGGCCGGGTTTGCTGGGAGGGGCCGTTGCCCCCAAACGCCCTTGGGGAATGGGGCTTGAGGGCATCAGCCGTGGCCAAGCCCATGGCCGGCGTGAGCGCCCCCACCGGTGCCGGCGAAATGTTATCATGTTCACCGCCCAGCGGGAGCTGGGCCCTCCAAAAGACGCAGCGCAAAGTCGGCGAAACCGGGTGTCACTCTAAAAGGCAGCGGATGAAAAAGGGTCAAGCGCCCGGCGGGTGGGTTTGGAGGGTGGTCGCCGATTTCCACATCAGCGACGGCGTCGGTATGGAAACCGACGCCCACCAAAAAAAAGAAGCGCGCTGGGGTCAGCGCGCTCCACCGGTCGGGGCCTAAAGCCCCTCCCACAAAACGCCCTTACTGCGTGGTGAGTTCCTTCTCCTTGTGGGCGAGGTGGGCCTCGATGTCCTTGATCGCCTTGTCGGTGGCGGACTGGATGTCCTTCTCGAGGCGCTTGTTCTCGTCCTCGGGGAGCTTGGCTTTTTTCAGCTGTTCGAACACGTCGCGGCGGACGTTGCGCACGTGGACGCGGCCCTCCTCGGCGAGGCGGTGCGCGGTCTTCACGAACTCGAGGCGGCGTTCCTTGGAGAGGTCGGGGAAGGGGAGACGGATGAGGGTGCCGTCGACCACCGGGTTGACGCCGATGTTGGCCTGCTGGAGCGCCTTCTCGATGGCGCGGATGAGGCCCTTGTCCCACGGCTGCACCTGGATCATGCGCGGGTCGGGCGTCGTGATGGCGGCGCAGGCCTTGAGCTGCTGCGTGCCACCGTAGGCCTCGACCATGATGCCCTCGACCATGGCGGGCGAGGCCTTGCCGGTGTGGATGGTGGAGAACTCGTGGAGCGTGTGGTCCACGGACTTCTTCATGCGGGTCGTGGCGTCAGTCAGGATGGGATGGGACATGGGGCAGGGGGCAGGGGAGAAGTTGAGAGTTGAGCGATGAGAGTTGAGAGCAAGAAGCGCGGAAAGGCGAGACCGGGAGTTCGAGGGATTGGATCTCTCAACCCTCAACTCTCATCTCTCAACTGGTGCGCGACATCAATTGTGCACCAGCGTGCCGATCTTGTCGCCCATGACGGCCTTCTTGATGGCGTGGGGGTCGTCGAGATTGAAGACGAGGATGGGGACGTTGTTGTCGAGGCAGAGCGAGAAGGCGGTCGAGTCCATGACGTTGAGCCGCTGGCGGAGCGCCTCGACGAAGGTGAGCTCCTCGTATTTGACCGCGTCGGGGAACTTCTTCGGGTCCTTGTCGTAGATGCCGTCCACCTTGGTCGCCTTCATGATGATGTCGGCGTGGAGCTCGGAGGCGCGGAGGGCGGCGGTGGTGTCGGTCGAGAAATACGGGTTGCCCGTGCCGGCGACGAAGATGACGACGCGCTTTTTCTCCAGATGGCGCATGGCGCGGCGCATGATGAACGGTTCGGCGATCTGGTTCATCGGGATGGCGGACTGGACGCGGGTCTTCACGCCCATCTTCTCGAGGCAGTCCATGATGGCCAGGCCGTTGATGACGGTGGCGAGCATGCCCATGTAGTCGCCGGTGGTGCGGTCGACGCCGCGCTTGGCGCCCTGCAGGCCGCGAAAGATGTTGCCGCCGCCGATGACGACGCAGACCTGCACGCCGAGGTCGTGGATTTCCTTCACCTGTTCGCACATCCGCTCGAGGGTGGCGGCATCGATCGGCTCGGTGCCCTTGGCGCCCCGCAACACCTCGCCGCTCAGCTTCAGGACGACGCGCTGGTATTTGACGGTGGGCGAGGCGGCGGATTTGGCGGGCATCGGTGCCCATAGAACCCGGCGCCAAAAGCGGCGTCAATGGCGGAGATGACGGGGGAATTGCTGAGGTGAAACCCGGACGTCCGCCGCCGGGCTCCAATTTGAACTTGTAGGGCGGGATCACCGTATCCCGCCTTCGTTCGAAAAGGATGTCACGTTCAAGGCGGG
>JANYAM010000172.1 GCA_025361365.1 Opitutus sp.
CCAGCCAGGTCGCCGCCAGCGCACCACTCATGAGCAATCGGGCCCCGAGATCGTTTCGCATAAAGGAGCGCACCACGCCCAGGAACGCCACCGGCAGAAACGGCAGCGTGCAGAATGACATATAGAGATCCTGCGCATAAACCAAGCCGAGGACGCCCGGACATAACGCGTAGCACAACGTCAGACCCATCATGCTCCACGGCCGGCCGGGTGCTATTTTCCGGAGGCAGACGAACATAACCACCATGCCCGCCATCAGGCTCACCACGAGCGACACGTTCATGACGGCCCCGGGCGGCAACTGCCTTCCCGTCAGCAGGTCCACCAGGCCCGCCAGGTGCGCGAGATAGGGTGCCAAGCGCAGCGGGAAAATACCGCCGTAAAAGGAATAGTCGCTCTGCGCCGTCCATAGCGGAAAAAACCCGGCGCGCATCTGCACCACGTAATCCGCCACGGTTTTGGCATACCAGCTGGCATCCCCCGCGCCGACGATACCTCGCGTCAGGTAGGGCCACATGAGGCCGGCTCCGGCCAGGGCGAGCCCGGCGGCCTGAACGTAACGCAGGCCCGGGCGGGCCGCCATCGCTTGCAGCCCCGCGGCCAGCTTTTCTCCCGTCGGGCGGAGACGCCGATCAAGCCGCAGCAGCAAGTCTGGGAACGCCGACGTCTGGCCAGCCACCGACCGCCAGACGGGCAGGAGCAACAGCCAGGGCAGCAGCGGCCAGGCATCCCGGACCCGGCTCCAATAAAACGCATATAACAGGAAGATCACTGCTCCGGCGGCGGCGGCATTGCCCAGAAATCGCTCCCCACGTGGCCCGAAAAATAACTGCACGATGGCCGCCGCCCCGAGCATGGCCAGTTCCGGGCGCTCGCCCGGACGCAGCATGAAGCCGAGCTTCAGCACGGCCACCAGCAGGGCCAAGTCGACCAGCAAGGGGAAAAAAGCCCGGTTTCTGAAATCACCCATGTCCCGACAATCCTAGGGACAACATTGGACTGCCGTCACGACAACACTTGCCCCGATCCGCCGGCCGCCGTTACGGGTTGTAATCGTCCGGCCCTGCGCTTTGTTTTTCCGCCCATGTCCCGGGTCATCGCAGACTTTGTTTCACGGCGCAGCGCCCCTGCCCGCGCGTCCGCGAAATCCCGTCACCCAGCGTTTCTTTTCCTGACCAAGCCGTGGCTGCTGGCTTTGCTGGTCGGCTGGGCTCTGGCTTGGGGTGTCCCACCGGGGCGGGCCGGCGAATTCGGCCGGGCCTCATTCAAAGTGGTTTTTCCCGAAGGGAAGATTGGCCGGCGCGAGCCCCTGGTGGTTTCCGCCGCGGGGCAGGATGTTCTCTTTGTCTGGTATTCCGGCAAAGATGAAATCCGGATCGGCTTCTATCACCTCGGCAGCGGCGGCCCGGTCAGTCAACCCGTCCGCATCGTGCCCGGCCGGGAATATGACCTCGAACTCAATCTGGGCTGCTTTTATCCGCCCTTGGGTCACCCCGCTTTTGCGGGTTGGCCGGCGCCGGGGGCCAAAGCCCTGCGGCAAAAACTTGTCGTGCTGCTGGATGAAGCCCTGGTGCTCAACACCACCGCGGCCTTCTACCCCACGCTGCCTGAGGATATCCACTTCGGGGAAAATCCCGGCCCATACGTCGCCCCCGGCAAGTTCAGCGGCACCCTGAGCGGCTTCCGCCGCCAAGGCATGCCGCTCTCCTTGGACCGGCTGGCGCCCGCCGGCACCGGCCCGCTGCGCTTCACCGTGCGCTTCCCCGAGTTTCAGGCGGTGCACAGCGAACCCCTCGTCAGCACCGGGAGCGGCGGGGCGGGCGACTTGCTGTATGTCGCCTACGTCGGACCGGGCCGCATTCGCTTCGGCCACGATTCCTGGGGCGCCGGCTCTATCGAAACCGTCGATGTATCCTACAAGCCGGGCGCCGCCCACACCGTCGAGCTCGAGATGCCGGCCTTCACCCCGCAACCGGCCGGAACCACGCGCGGGCGGTTGATCCTGCGCTTCAATGGTGCGGTCCTGCTCGCGGATGACCGCCAGTATCACCCGAGCACCCCGGACAGGTTGCGGTTCGGCTTCAATGCGGTGGACTCCAGCGCGGCAGGGCCGGAATTCACGGGGGAAATCTCCGACGTCGAACGCGCGTCCATCTCGATAGCTCCGCCGGAAAAATTCCAACTCGAACCCGGCCCAGTCCATCTCCTGCTCCATTTCCCGACCGACGCGACCGGCCATTATGAACCCCTGCTGGTGACCGGCCGCACCAGCGCGGCGGATGTCATCTATGTCCATTATGTGGATGCCACCCACGTGCGCTTCGGTTACGACCATTGGTCGAAAGGCGGGCCGGTTTCGGAACCGATCCTGGTCGACTACGCGCTCGTCCAAGGCGTGGACATCCAGCTGGGTTCGCTTTTCCCGCCGGAGGATGACGCCGCCTGGCAGGCCCTGCCGGCGGCCGCGCGCGCGGCGGCGCTCAGCACGGTGCTGGTCAAGTTGAATGGCGCCACGGTCCTCACCCATCAGGAACGGGCCTATCCGACCAAGCCCGATGAGATCCTCACCGGGCTGAATGCCATCAGCGCCACGACCTGCGAGCGACGGTTCACCGGCCGGATTCTGCACCAGGAGCGGAGCGGCCTCACTCCGCTGACCCCCTGACGCCACATGCGGCGGCGAATTTCGCATCGCCAACGGTGCGGCCCGGGGGTTTCTTTTCGCCATGCCGAAGTGGATCATCGCAACCATCTGTGCCGCCTTGCTGGGTTGGTTCATCTGGTTTCAGCTCAATACGGTCAAAATCTCCTACGTGAACGG
>JANYAM010000225.1 GCA_025361365.1 Opitutus sp.
ATCGCCCGCGATGCCGGTCTCGACGTCCCGCTCTACACCCGGACCGGCTGGCCGGCGCTGAAGACCCCGATGCCGTTTGGCGAGATCGTGCCGCTCTATGGCGTCTATGCCGAGGGCTTCTGGGACCGTGAACTGACGAAGATGCCGGGCAACTATTGGGCCGGGTTTCATTTTTCCAACCTGCGCGTCGACTCGAACATCGCCAACGAAGCCCTCGGCCGCCGCGACGCGAAGGACGCGCCGGACGTCGCGCACTATCCGTATCTGACCTGCGAGATCGGCGGCGGCATGATGAGCAGCTATCACCGCCGCATTCTCGTCGATCCGCGCGACATCACGTCCACCACCCTCGTCAAGCTCGGCTCCGGCAGCATTTCACCCGGCTACTATATGTATCATGGCGGCACGAATCCCGAGGGAAAGCTGACCACGCTCATGGAGGAGCAGGCCACGGCGATCACCAACTGGAACGACATGCCGGTGAAAAACTACGACTTCCAGACCGCGCTCGGCCAATATGGCCAAGTTCGCCCCCAATTCTACGCGCTGCGCCCGCTCCATCTTTTCCTCCACAGTTTCGGCGCCAAGCTCGCCGGCATGGACACCGTCCTCCCCGACCAACGCCCGGCCGGCAAGGACGACGTCACCACCCTTCGCTGGGCCGCGCGGTCGGACGGACGCAGCGGCTTCGTCTTCCTGAACAACTACGAGCGCGGCCGCGCCTTGCCGGCCAAGCAGGGCGTGCAGTTCGTGCTCAACCTGACCGCCGGCGGCACCGTGACCTTTCCCGCCGCCCCCGTGACCGTCCCGGCCGACGCGCGCTTCTTCTGGCCATTCAACCTCGAACTCGGCCACGGGATCACGCTCGCTTGGGCCACCGCCCAGCCGGTTGCCGTGGTGGACGCGGGCCCCGTCCGGACCGTCTACTTCGCCGAGACGCCGGGCATCGCGCCGCAATTTTGCTTCGGCCCGGACCTCGATGCCTTGGACCGTTCCGACCTGGTCGCCTCCACCCCCGCCGGAAAAGTCTACGTCCTGCCACCGGGCCGCACCGTGAACCTCAGTGTGGCCAGAAAGGATACCACCCAGGTGACGCGCTTGGTGGTGCTCAGCGCGGCCGAAGCGCAGTTCCTCTTTCTCCAGAAACCGGCCGTCGCCCAACCGGTGCCCGTGACCGTCGAACTCGTGCACCCCGCCGGGCCGCTGCGCAAAATCGAGCTGGGCAAATCCAAGCAACCCGTCGCCGCCGCGCCGACCGACGCTGATTTCGCCGCGGCGGCCGTCTGGCGCATCAAGCTGCCGGCCAACCTCGACTGGTCGGCCGACACCCTCCTCCGCCTGCACTACACCGGCGACGTCGCCCGCGTGATGATCGGCGGGAAATTCATCACGGACGATTACTACAACGGCCAGCCGCTCGAGCTCGGCCTGCGCCGCCACGCCGCCGACCTGAAGAGCGGCCAACTCACCATCGCCATTCTGCCGCTGCAGAAAAACGCCCCCATCTACCTGCCGGATTCCGCCAAACCCGACTTCGGCACTGCCGACAGTGTCGTCGCGCTCACCCGCGCCGAGTTGGTGCCGAACATAGCGATCGAACCGGCCCAGCCCTAGCTCCGTCCCTGTAGCGGCGGTCTATGACCGCCGTCCGGCGCTCGCAGAGCGCCGCTACAGAAACCTCGATGCTTCGCTTCTCCCTCTTCCTCCTCGTCGCCACCTCCGCTCTCGCCGCGCCGTGGGTGAGCGAACGATCGCAGGGTGGCGACTTCCCACTCGTGCAGGACGGGCAGGCGGCGACCATTGTTTTCTCTCCGGATGATTTCAAGGTCGTCGGGATCGCCGCCCACGATCTCGCCGCCGACATCGAGCGTGTCACCGGCCGGCGGCCGGTGGTCGGCCAGGGTGCCGCGGGCCCAGCTGTGCTGGTCGGCACGCTCGGCTCCAGCCCGCTGATCAATGGCCTGGTCGACGCCGGCAAGCTCGACGTCCACGAGCTGCGCGGCGCGTGGGAGAGTTTTCTCATCACCACGGTCGCCCACCCGTGGCCCGGCGTGCCGTCGGCCCTCGTGATCGTCGGCAGCGACCGGCGCGGCACGGCCTTCGGCGTCTACGAGCTCTCGCACGCCATCGGCGTCTCCCCGTGGTATTGGTGGGCGGATGTCACACCGGCCAAAAAATCCGCACTCTTCGTCGCGGCCGGCACGCGGCGCTTCGGGCCGCCCTCGGTGCAATATCGCGGCATCTTCCTCAACGACGAGGACTGGGGCCTGCAACCGTGGGCGGCCAAGACCTTCGAGCCCGAGGTCGGTGACATCGGACCCAAGACCTACGCGAAGATCTGCGAACTCCTGCTGCGCCTGAAAGCCAACACCCTCTGGCCGGCGATGCATCCTTCGACCAAGGCCTTCAACCTGATCCCGCAGAACAAGCTCGTGGCCGACGACTACGCCATCGTCATGGGCTCCTCGCACGCTGAGCCGATGCTGCGCAACAACGTCACCGAATGGACCGCGCCGCACGAGGCCTACAACTACCTGACCAACCGCGAGGGCGTCCGGAAATATTGGGAGCAGCGCGTGCAGGAGAACGGGCAGTTCGAGAACATCTACACGCTCGGTATGCGCGGCATACACGACTCCAACATGCAGGGCCCGAAGACCGACGCCGAGCGCATCGCCACGCTCGAGCAGATCTTCGCCGACCAGCGGGAGATGATCGCCCACTACGCCCATCCGCATGTGGGAGGGGCTTTACGCCCCGACTCGTCTGGTGCGCCCTTGTCGGGGCATAAAGCCCCTCCCACCCAAAAGTCCGGCCTTGAGTCCGTCCCGCAGATGTTCTGCGCCTACAAGGAGGTGCTCGCCCTCTACCAGCAGGGCCTGAAGGTGCCGGACGACGTCACCATCGTCTGGCCCGACGACAACTTCGGCTACGTCCGCAACTTCGCCTCACCCGAGGAACTGAAGCGCCCCGGCGGCTTCGGCGTCTACTATCACATCTCGTATCTCGGCGCGCCCCTGTCCTACCTCTGGCTCAGCACCACGCCGCCGGCGCTGATCTGGGAGGAAATGAGCAAGGCCTACGACCACGGCGCGAAAAAAATCTGGATCGTCAACGTCGGCGACCTCAAGCCCGCTGAGATCGGCACCGAGTTTTTCCTGCAGATGGCGTGGGACATCAAGCGCTGGAACGCCGGCAACCTGCCGGACGTCCTCCCCGCGTGGGCCGCCCGGGAATTCGGCCCGGAGATCGGGCCGAACATCGCGAACGTAATGGATACCTACTACCGGCTCAACTTCGCCCGCCGGCCCGAGCACCTGCAGTGGTGGCTGCGCAACGAGGCCCCGCGGCCGAGCCCGCTGACGCGGCAGGAAATCGACGCCCGCCTCACTGCCTTCAGCCTGCTCACGGTCCAGGCCGCCGACTTGGAGACCCGGCTCCGCTCCGGCACGGCCGACGCCTACGGCCAGCTGGTCGGTTATCCCGTGTTGGGCTCCGCCCTGGCCAACCTCCGTTATTTTTATGGCGAGCTGGGTGACACCGAGCGCGCGCAAGCGGCCGATGCGCAGCTGAAGGAATTCACCCGCCACTACAACGAGGGGTTCGCCGGCGGCAAATGGCGCGGTCTGACCAGCCTCGAGCCGGCCGACCAGCAGTTCCAAAGCATGCGCGTTTACCCGTGGACGCCGCCGAAGTTTCCACGGAAACCCGCCAAGGCGGAGCCTGCCGGCCCGGTGATCATTGCCACCCGGGCCACCGCGCGCATTGCTCGCGCCAGCGGCGCCTGGACCGACTTTCACGACCTCGGCGTGGGCCTGCTCCCCAGCACGGCGCCATCCTTCGATCCGACCAGACTCGTCACCGACGCCCCCCGCCTCGACTACCGCGTCGATCTTCCGGCCGCCGGCGAATTCACCCTGACCACCTACCTGCTCCCCACCCACCCGCTCGTGCCGGCGCGCGGCCTGCGCTTCGCCGTCGGGCTCGATGACGCGCCGCCGCAACTGGTCGTCTGCGACGTGAAGGACGGCTCGCCCGAATGGGCACAGGGCGTGCTCAACAATTACGTCACGGTCGACACCAAGCTCACCGTGCCGACGGCCGGCACGCACACCCTGCGCGTCTATGGCGTCGATGCCGGCGTCGTGCTGACGAAGCTGGTTATCAAATAACGCGGTGAAATTTTGGAGGGCCCAGCTCCAGCTGGGCCGCGGCTCAGCTGGAGCTGAGCCCTCCAGTATTTAAGCGCGTAAATCTCTGTCAGCTTGCCGCGCATCCCCGATAGACCAATCTCCCGGCATGCCCCCTGCCCCCCGCTGGCTGTTTGCCCTGGCCGTTCTCGCCCCGGTGCTGCGCGCCGCAGAACCTGCGCCGGGGAAGACCCCGGGTCGCACCGAACTCGTCAGCGTCGGTGCCGACGGCCGGCTGCGCTACTCGCCCTACACGTCGCGTGGCGACACGCTGCCCGATTTTTCCCATTGCGGCTATGCCGGTGGCGACCGGCCCATCCCCGACGCCCCGGTGCGCGAAACCCTCTCGCCGCAGAAGACCGGCGAGGACGATACGGCCCGCATCCAGGCCGCGCTCGACCGCGTGGCGGCCCAGCCGCTCGACGCGAACGGCCTGCGCGGCGCCGTGCTGCTGCAGCGCGGGGCTTACACCTGCAAGGCCTCGCTCCACCTTCGTGCCAGCGGCGTCGTGCTGCGCGGCGAAGGCGACGGCGAGGACGGCACGGTCATCACGGCCGACCTGCGCAAGGCGGAGCCGCTCGTGCTCATCGGCGGCGCGGAAGGCCCGAAGGAGGACACCAAAAGCCGCCAAGAGATCACCGACGACTACGTGCCGGTCGGCGCGACGAGTTTCAACGTGGCCGATGCGAGCGGCTACGCGGTCGGCCAAACCGTGTTCGTTGTCCGCCGGGGTAACGCGGCGTGGATCCACACCATCGGCATGGACCGCATCAAGCCGCGGGCCAACGATCCCACGTCCACCAAGCAGTGGACGCCCTTCGACCTGAAGTTCGACCGCGTCATCACCGTCATCGCGGGAAACCGCGTCACGGTCGACGCGCCCATTGCCTGCGCCATCGACAAACAATGGGGCGGCGGCGCCTTGGCCCGCTACGCCGACCCGCACCGGGTGGAAAACTGCGGCGTCGAGTCGCTGCGCGGCCTTTCCGCCTACGACCGCACCAAGACCGCGCCCTACGAGGGTGAGACGAGTTATGTGGATGAAGACCACGCCACCTACCTCGTGCAGTTCAACCACGTGAAGAATGCCTGGGCGCGCCACCTGACGGCGCTGCACTTCTACCACGGCCCGGCGTTCGCCAACGACGCGGCGAAATGGATCACCGTCGAGGATTGCCGCGCGCTCGCGCCGGTTTCGGTCATCACCGGCGGCCGGCGCTACCCCTATTGCATCGAGGGCCAGCTGGTGCTGGTGCAGCACTGCTTCTCGTCGGAGGCGCGGCATGCCTTCGTATTCGGCGCGCGCGTCCCCGGCCCGAACGTGTTTTTCGACGATCGCTCGGAGCACGACTTCGCCACCAGCGAGCCGCACCACCGGTGGTCGGTCGGCGGGCTTTACGACAATGTCGACGCCCACATGGCCATCCAGGACCGGCAATGGATGGGTTCGGGCCATGGTTGGGCCGGCGCCAATTATGTCGTCTGGAATTCCAAGGGCGAACTGGTCTGCCAGCAGCCGCCGACGGCGCAGAATTTCGCCATCGGTTTCACCGGCAAGCGCACGAAGGGCGCCTTCGAGCGGCCCGACGGCTGGTGGGAAAGCACCGGCACCCGCGTCGAGCCGGGCAGCCTGTTCCTCGCCCAACGGAAAGACCGGTTGGGGCACGACTGAGCCTGAACTGATAGGTGGTCGCCGATTTCCACATCGGCGACAGGCGTCGGTATGGAAACCGACGCCCACCAATCGCATGTGGCCGCCGGTGCGCCGCCTCATCTCGAATAAAAACCGCCGGTATCTGCGGGCTCGCCAAGGCCACCCCGACCCGCAACCTGTGCGAGCCATGGAGACCACTGCGCCCCGCCCGCCCGCCGTAAAGTTCATCTTCGTCACCTTGGTGCTCTCGATCGTGGGCTTCGGGCTGCTGATCCCCGTGCTGCCGAAGCTTATTGTGCAGTTCCAGGGCGGCGACATCACCAACGGTTCGCACGCCTACGGCTGGGTGGTGAGCGTCTACGCGCTGATGCAGTTCATCGGCTCGCCGATCCTCGGCTCCCTCTCCGACCGCTTCGGCCGCCGCCGCATCATCCTCATCGCGACCGCCGGCTCGGCCATCGATTACGTCATCATGGCCTGCGCGCCCTCGCTCATCTGGCTGTTCGCGGCGCGGACGATCGCCGGTTTTACCGCTGGCGTGCTGGCCACGGCCAACGCCTACATTGTGGACGTCACCCCGCCGGAGAAACGCGCGGGAGCCTTCGGCCTGCTCGGCGCGGCCTTTGGCATCGGCTTCATCATCGGGCCGGTGGCCGGCGGCCTGCTCGGTGAGATCGACCTCCGCCTGCCCTTCTGGGTCGCCGCCGGCTGCTCGGCCCTCAACTGGTTCTGGGGTCTGCTCGTGCTGCCCGAGTCGCTGAAGCCGGAGAACCGCCGCGAGTTCTCCTGGAAACGCGCCAACCCCATCGGCGCGCTGCTGGCGCTCAAGCGCATCCCCGCCGTGCTCGGCCTCGCGGAGTGCTATTTCATCCTCATGGTCGCCCAGACGATGATGTTCTCGATGTGGGCGCTCTACACGGCCTACCGCTATGACTGGAAGCCCTCCGGGGTCGGGTTTTCGCTGATGTTCGTCGGCGTCCTCTCCGGGTTCGTGCAAGCGGTGCTGGTGAAAAAAATCGTGCCGAAACTCGGCGACACACGGGCCGTCGCCATTGGGTTGCTGATCTCCGCCCTCGTCTACGTGGGCTACGGTCTCGCCCCGTATGGGTGGGTCGTGTATGTCATCATGACGGTGGGTTGCTTCGCCGGCATCTCCGGCCCCGCGCTTCAATCCTATATCAGCAAGCACGTGCCGCCCGACGAACAGGGCGCGGTGCAAGGCGTGCTCTCCGGCCTCGCCAGCCTGGCCGGCATCCCGGGGCCGTTCATCGCCACCTGGAGCTTCGGCTGGGCGATTGCGCAGGATCCCACCGTTCACCTGCCTTGGATTTTCTCCTTCTTCGATGGGGCGGCCACGTGGATGGTGCGACATCTCCTGCCCCATCATCCTGGCGTCGCCTTCTTCGAGGCCGCGCTGCTGATCGCCGTGGCCCTCTCCCTCGCCCTGCGGAGCTTCCGGAAGGATGCCGCCGCGGCCGTCGTCGTCACGCCGGCGGCCTGACCATCCGAAAAGATTCAGCGTGCGCCGCGCGGTCCGGCGGCTAGCCTGTGACCACTATGTCACCCCGTAGCTTGTTGCTCCTTCCCCTGTTGATCGCGACGGCGGCCGCCCAGTCCGCCGCCCCCCCGGCTCCCGCTCCTTTGCCTGGCGACCGGCCAGGACAAACACCGGCCGGCCAGCAGGCCGGAACGGCGTCCGCCGCCCTGACCCGTCTCGAGATATCCCCGCGCCACCAGGAGTGGGTGCAAGTGAAACACGGCGACCGCACCGTGACCGCGTTCGTCGTCTATCCCGAGGTGAAGGACAAGGCGCTCACCGTCGTCGTCATCCACGAGAACCGCGGCCTCAACGACTGGGCGCGCGCCGTCGCCGACCGCCTCGCGGCAAACGGCTACATCGCCATTGCGCCCGACCTGCTCAGCGGCGCCGCGCCAGGCGGCGGCAACACGAAGGATTTCGCGACGCAGGGCGACGCCACCGCCGCCATCGGCAAGCTCCCCCCCGCGCAGGTCGCGGCCGACCTCGCCGCCGTGGCGGACTATGCCAAGACGCTCCCGTCCGCCAACGGCAAGCTCGCCGTCGCCGGCTTCTGCTGGGGCGGCGGCCAGGCGTGGCGCTTCGCCCTTGCGCGGCCCGACCTCGCCCTCGCCAACGTCTTCTACGGCGCGCCGCCGGCCGACGCCGACTACGCGAAGATCGCCTGCCCGGTCCTCGGTTACTACGGCGGCAACGACGCGCGCATCAATTCCACGCTCGAGAAATCCACCGCGGGCATGAAGGCGGCGGACAAAACCTTTGAGCCCGTGATCTACGAGGGCGCCGGCCACGCGTTCATGCGCAACGGCGAAGAGGCCGACGGCGGCACCGCCAACCAGGCTGCGGCCACCGCCGGCTGGGCCCGTCTGCTCGCCGCGCTGGCCAAGGCCCGGAGCTGACCGTTTACGCCAAAAGTATTACGGGTTCTGGGGGGTTTACCGCACTTCTGGAGCATTTTGTCGCGGCTTTGACGCCATTGGCTTTGCTTCTGCTTGCGTAGCTCCGAGCGGGCGCCAGTCTGCCCAGCGAACCGAACCGATAGATCTTCTCCGGGATTCACTGCCGGGGAAGCAGTTAACACCTAACCAAATAAGCTATGAGCTCCGTATCACTACTACGGGGTGCCTGCGCGTCAATCGCGTGTGCCTCCATTATCGCGGTTGCTGGCTATGCCCAGCAAGCCGCTGCCGAAACGCCGGTGAAACTTGAAAAGCTCGTCGTCACCGGATCCCACATCCCGATGACGCTGACCGCTGGCGAGGCGACGACCTTCCCGGTCGTCACCTTCGACCGCGCCGAGATCGATCGTATCGGCTACAAGAACACGGCCGAGTTGCTGCAGAAGATCTCCTTCTCCAACGGGGGCTCCGTGCCGATCTCCAACAACGCCACCGGCACGTCCGGCCCGCTGGGTGCGACCTCCGTCTCGCTCCGCGGCATGGGCCCGGAGGCGACCTTGGTGCTCATCAACGGCCGGCGCGTGGCCCAGTTCCCGCTCGGGGGCGGCACCACCGGCGCTTCGCCGTTTGTCGACCTTAACTCCATTCCCGTCGCCGCCATCGAGCGCGTGGAAGTGCTGAAGGACGGCGCGTCCTCCACCTACGGCGCCGACGCCGTCGCCGGTGTCGTCAACATCATTCTCCGCAAAAACTACGCCGGCACCGACCTGTTCGTCAGCTACGGCAACACCACCGACAAGGATTCCAGCGAAACCACGGTCAGCCTCGTCAGCGGCGCCAGCACCGACAAGACCCAGATCACCGTGGGCTTTAACTACTACAACCGCGGCGGCATCATGAACCACGACCGGAGCTATTCGGCCATCCCGCCGTTCCTCAGCTCGAACGCCTCCCCGTTGAACTTCGAGATCACCTGGGCCGCCGCGTGGGAAGCCATGGGCCTGGCCCCGGGTTCCAACCTCCCGACGGCCTCGTCCACGGCCTTGGGCACGATGGTGTATGACCCCCTGACGATGACCCCCAACAGCGGCATCAAGACCACGACCGGTGCCACGCTGAACTCGAACAGCCTCGCCCCGCGCCCCGGCAACCGCAACGCCACCAACAACGGCCTGCTGCCCGCCTCGCAATACAGCTACTTCGACGACGCGGCCAACCGCTCGCGCTTCAACTTCAACGAATTCTCGCAGTCCCTCCCGCGCTCCCAGCGCGAAAGCGCGTTCTTCAACGGCGAGAGCAAGCTGTTCGGCACCGAGAACATCAAGGGCTACTTTGATTTCAACTACTCGAAGGTCTTCGTGGAAAACCAGCTCGCCCCGCTGGCGACCGGCACGTTCACCTCGCCCGGCGTCGTGGAGATCGTGATCCCCGCCCGCACCGCCACCCCGCTCGCGCTGCCCGACGGCCGCGCCCGCGCCGCCGCCCCCGGGGCCTTCAATCCGTTCAACCCCTTCAACGTCGACCTGACCGGCGGCACCAAGGCCCGTCTCGCCGAGTTCGGCAATCGCATCCTCCGGGACCATGTCGACAGCTACATGGTCACGGCCGGCATGAAATTCGACAACTTCGTCGACAACTGGAACTTCGACGCCGGCTTCCGCTACAGCGACGTCAAGGACGTGACCGACCAGAAGCTCATCTCGACCTCCCGCTTCAACCGGATCGTGAACGCCGCGGACCCGATCTTCAATCCCGGCAGCACCTCCTACATCGGCACGACCATCCCATATAACCCGTTCGGTTACTTCCGCAACCCGATCGCGAGCAACACGGCCGTCGTCAACTACGCCACCATCTGGACCAAGTCCATTTCCGAGGGCACGATGCTCGACGCCACCTTCGTGTTTAACACGGACAACGTGTTCGAGCTCCCCGGCGGCGGCGCGGGCTTCGCCATCGGTTACGAATTCCGCGCCGAGAACATCGACCAGTCGATCGACGGCTTCGCGGCCGGCGGCGACATCATGGGCAACACCCCGACCACCGCCACCAACGCCCAGCGCAAGGTCGGCGCGTTCTTCACCGAGCTGAGCCTCCCGATCATCTCGGGCAAGAACGCGATGCCCGGGGCGCACAGCCTCTCCGTCGACCTCGCCGCCCGCAACGAACAGTTCTACTCCTCGCACAAGTCGACCACCGTGCCCAAGATCGGCGCGCGCTGGCAGCCGCTCAGCGATGACAGCTTCACGGTCCGCGCCAGCTGGGGCAAGGGCTACCGCGAGCCCTCGCTCTTCGAGCAATACGCCGGCATTTCCTCCAACCTGGTCTCGATCTTCGACAAGAAGACGAACCTGAACTACTCGGAAATGAACGCCACCACCTCGGGCAACCGCAAACTCTCGCCCGAGACCAGCAAGTCGCTGAACGTCGGCGTCGTCTGGACCCCCAAGGAGTTCAAGGGCTTCACGGCGGCCATCGACTGGTGGACCCTCGACCGCAAGGGCACCGTCGTCGTCGACTTCCAGGACACCATCGACCGCGAGACCGGCGCCAAGCCCGGCGGCCTCATCGCCGGTGAAAGCGTCATCCGCACCGCCGGCAACGTCCCGCTCCAGATCAACGCGGTGTATCGCAACATCGGCGAGACCAAGGCCACGGGCGTGGACCTCACGACCAGCTATGTCCTGCCCACCGACAACTGGGGCCGCTTCGACCTCAACCTCGGCGCGACCTGCATGTATAGCTTCAAGAAGGCCACCCTCCCGGGCCAGGCGCCGGTCGAGATCATCGGCACGGACGCCTCCGTCGAGGTCGCGGCCTACGATGGCTACCTCAAGTGGAAGGGCCGGGCCGAGGTGGACTGGAGCCTCAAGCACTGGGGTGCGACGGTCTCGGCCAACTACACCGATGGCTTCGATGACTTCGATCCGGACGGCAACCCGTTCCGCGTGAAGTCCACCGTCTTCACCGACGTGCAGCTGACCTACGACTTCGGCTCCAAGACCAACAACTGGCTCGCCAACACGAAGCTCACCCTCGGCGCCAATAACCTGCTGGACAAGGATCCGCCGTTCGCGTCCGGCTCGGGCAACAACTCCGAGGGCTATCCGAGCCACCTGTATAACTCCACCGGCCGGTTCGTCTACCTGTCGATGGACAAGAAGTTCTAAGCGAACTCCACTCGAAAATCTCAAGGCGCCCCGGCAACGGGGCGCCTTTTTCATGCCTCGATTTTGCGGAGCAAGAATCGGGGACATGCCCCGGGCGGCCAGCAGGACGCAACGGTGCCGCCTTGATTTTGCGCCGCAAGAATCGGGGACATGCCCCGGGCGCCATCCGCCAGGTTTTCGCGCAGCGAGAAACCGGGACGGACTCCGGGCCATCAGCAGATGGCAACGGAGTCGGGCGCAACGGTGTCACCCCCGCGCGGCCGGTCCCGCTGCCGTCTATTGGATCCGCTTCACCGCCACCGCGAAATCGGGCTCGACCGCGGGGATCAGCAGCTTGTAGCCGAATCGCGTGCGCCGGATCGTGACCTTCGGGTTGGGGATGGACTTGCCCAGATAATAGGTCTCCGGAATCCGCTGCTGCCAGACCTGCCCGTTATCGAGCCGGAAGATCGTGCCGCCCTGCAATCCACTGAACGGATGGGTCATCTGCGTCTCCACATCCGTGTTCTCGGTTTCCTCCTGGGATTTTTTTGCCGGCAACTGCTCGGCGCCAAAGTCCTTTACCCGGGCCAGCAGGCTTTTCTTCTCCGGCGGCTTGGCGGCTGCATCCACCGGCGGCGTGGCCAAACCGGCCGCCGAGGCGGCCGG
>JANYAM010000248.1 GCA_025361365.1 Opitutus sp.
GCCGCCTTTACCGCCCGGCGGTAGTCCGCTACATATCGCCGGTCTTGCGCCGTCTTCGCCCGCGCCGGGTCTTGGCGACGAATATCCCGCAGGACGGCCGGCTTCAAACCGCTGAATTCCTCGATGGCGCGCATGGCGTCCGAAGCCTGCACGGCACCATGCTGCCGGGTGTCACCCGAGAGGATCAATCGGCCGTTGTGCGTTTTTACCAATGCCACCAGTGCGGCCAATTGCTTCCCGCCAATCTGCCCGGATTCATCCACGAGCACCACCGCGCCCGATGGCAGGGCTCGATTCTGGAGGCAGAGCGACAGCGTTGAGGCCGAGAGCCCGTCTGCGCAGAGGTCGGCGACCTGCTGGCGTTGTGGGGCCAGCACGACCACCGGGTGGCCGGCGGCCTTGAGCCCGTTTGTCACTTCCCGCAGCGTGAAACTTTTCCCCGTGCCGGCGCTGCCCCGAAACAGAGTGATGAAATCCCGGCTTTTCAGGATCTGTTTAATCGCTACCGCCTGCTCCCCCGAAAGTGTGGCCGCCGGCTGGTAGTCCTCACTGAGCGGACATTGCTGTCCACGGCCATCATGGGCGGCGATCACGATCCCGAGTTCACAGCCCAGCACCTCCTTCGAGGTAAGCTTGCGCGTCCCGACTTCTCGGATGTAACCCCGTTTCTCAATGGCCTCCCGCAGGCCGGCTAGGTCGAAATCCTCCCCGCGACCGCGCGCCAGCGCCACCGACATCAGTTCGTAATCGTTGACCACGGACCGACGTTCAAAGAGGTGCTCGTCAGCCCACGCGGTGATGCCTGCCACGTTGGCCGGCTTCGCCGCCTTTGGCTGAACGGAGCGCAACGCTCCCAGGGCCTTTGTTTCGTCCGGGGTCATCTGTTTTCCCCACGCCGGACGCAATCGATCCGCCGTCGAATCCTTGAGTTTCCGCCGCCGGTTTCCGTGCGCGATCCGCCCGCGCAGCTCGGCCACATTCGAGACAGGTGATCCTATTTTCAAACGCTGGTCGGCCTCTTCAGTGATTTGCTGGTTTCGCTTGGAAAACCGGGCGATGACGGACGCCGGGACACCCTTGATTTCAAAGCCCCGGGCGTTGTTTGCGATCTCGTAGCCGAGCGCTCGGAGGCTCTTGCAGAGTTCGTGCCGGTAGTAGTTCGTGGCGAAATTCTGCGCCCGATACATGGACTGAACTTCGAGCGCCTTCCACCGCGGTTCGGTCGGATCAAAGGTCGCGTTGAACACGACACAATGGGTATGGAGGTGCGGATCGAGTTCCCGGCTCGTGTCGTGCCGGAACGTCGCAGCCACAAGATTCCCCGTTAGCCGTTCACTTCTCTGGCCACCCTTTCGGACGCGAGTCTCGGCATATTTTTCCAGCTCCAACATGGCCGTTTGAACCGCCCGGTTATGCAGCTCCAAAATACGATCATCTTGGTAGAGGGCGACCACCGACACCGACTTTGGAGGAGCAATCGCGAAGTCGTAAAAGATGCGCCGATTGGCGACCTCATCCATGCCCACGCCTTGGCGAACCGTGTTGATCCGCTGGCCCAGTTTCTGCCCAGTCGCTGGATTCTTGCCCTCACATAACGCGACGAAAGCCGCCTCGTTTACCGTGCCTTTCAGTCCTAGCTTTTCAGCTCCTGCGCCAAGCCACTGACCTGCTATTTTTACCCCTTCAGAATAGTAGTCCCCGACGCTTAAGTGCTCGCGGAAATACTCCTTGGCATTGCTCAGATTTAACTGGATGTGTGATTGAATCATGGTTGGGAAAGCCGACTTTGCGGCAATGAGTTATGTAACGTAGCCACGTTACTTTTCAGGTGAGACACCTTACTCCTTACGCTGAAGCGTAAGGCTCCGACTTGCGTAAATCCGACACGGCCACTGTCGGCTTACACATGACGCGGAGCGTCAACCGGCGCAGACCTGCGCACCGAGGAAACCGGGCAGCCGCCCGGAGGGCAGAGGCCCGGTTTCCGACCTCCACGAAGACCCGCCGCGCTGCGCTGCTTCGGCGGGCCATCGTGGAGCCCGCGGAGCGTGCGGCACGCGCGCGGAGACATGGGGACGCTCCTCGCCTTCGCCCGCCGTTCGCCTCCGCTGGCCACCACCTGGCGGGCACGCTGCGGCTCCCGGCCCGGCTTCGCTCGTCTCGTCCCCATGACTCCGCGCCGGCCGCCGGTTGTGGGCGCACGGCGCCCACGTAAGAATAGGATCAGCCGCGATTTTTCAGATCCGACACACGTGTGTCGCTTCGTAAAAAGGCCTTCATTCGGCACCCAAGCGGAGGCCCGATTCGGCAACACGTGTTGCCGATTTCCGGTCGGACCGGCCGAGGTGCCGCGCTGGCAGAGAAGCCAGCGCGGCGCGGGTCAGGCGGCGGCGCAAAGCCCCAGAACGGGCGGCGTGGTTGGGACCACGACCGGCGCAGCCTTATCGGCCCGTTTCGGCCGGATGCCGAAGAACTGTTTGGCCTCGGCCGCGCTCTTCAGGTCGAGGTAGTGCTTTTTGATGATGGCCTCGGAATTGCCCGCTTGGAGTGCGGCCTCACCAAGGGACCGGAATTTCGCCACGTGCATCGAAATGAACGTGTGCCGCATCACGTCATGCGTGAGCCCGAAACGCTTCGCGATCCGTGCCCGGAGCTTTTGCAGGTTCGGCATAATGATCGGATTTTTCGCGAGCGGATAAGCCCGGAGCCAGGACGCGAGATTTGGCTGAATCGCGACCGTGCGTTTCTCCCTGACCTTGGAGACCTCGGGCTCGATGAGGATCACGCCCGTATCGAGCCGCACCTGGGCCGGCAGGAGGCGGAGAATTTCACCCGTCCGCAGGCATGGCCGGATGCCGGCGAAGAGGCACAGGGCAAAGAAGGGCACAAGGCGACCGTTCTCGAAGCCCTCGACATAACTCATCAACTCCTGTGCCTGAGCCGCCGTGAGGGTCTTCGCAGAGCCGCGACGGTGGGCAATGCGGTAGTATGGGATTTTCTTGATCGGATTGGTCGCAAGCCATTCCTGCTGCTCGGCGAATTTTAGGAAGGTCGAGACGAGGCCGCGCCGGTTGTTGTAGGTCTTGAGGCACCCGTTGGCCCGCTGGAAATACATCGTCAGCTTTGCCGCGGTCAATTCGGCGACCGTGACGCCGGGGAAGTATATTTTCAGCGCCTTCATGTGCCGGTTGATCGTGGTGAGCTGAGACGCGGAAATGAGCTTCTGCTCATGCTCCCGCGTTTTTACCACGAGGTAGGCTGCGACCGCCTCATCCAGCGCCTTCTGGTTTTCAGGCGTGCGGTGGTTGGTCAGGGCGTAATCGACGCAGAAGGACAGCGTGCGACTGCCGCCGGCCAGCCGCCGGAAAACGGCCTCGGCCTCGCGGACTTGATCCTCCGCGAGGCAGGTGGTGACGGCAGAGAGGCTCGACGCCAGTTGCAGCGCCTTGAGTTCAAGGACGCCCTTTTCGGTGGCAGCCTCCTCCTGTGTCTTGAAGTTGCGGCGGATGCGGACGCCGTTGAGCTGACCATCGACGCGGAACGAGAAAACGCCGTTCCGGTTCTTAAACCGGCTGACAGCGAACATAGGTTGGACATTCATGCTTAGGTTGCCGCGTCAAGCTGGCAACCTAGCTTCGGGATTCTCCTCCTCAGAGGAGAAAAATGGCGGAGAGGGAGGGATTCGAACCCCCGGTAGGCTTGCGCCTACACGTGCTTTCCAAGCACGCGCATTCGACCACTCTGCCACCTCTCCGTGACTGCGAAAGGGTCGAGTTAAGGGAAAACCGACGCCTGCGGTCAACGGCAAATCCCATCCCAGAAATTTCTCCTGAAATTGGCCGAAAGCGCCTTGCGTGAGGGGGGTAGGGTGGTAGTTTGGGTTGATTTTTTTACACACATGGTCACCGCCAGCCCTGAAGTCACGTATAACAGCAAAATCGAGGGGGACATCACCGTCACCCGGGCCGATGCTGCCATCAACTGGCTCCGGACAAACTCCATGTGGCCGATGCCCATGGGTCTCGCTTGCTGCGCCATCGAGCTCATGGCCACGGCCTCCAGCCGGTTCGACATCGCCCGGTTCGGCGCCGAGGTCATGCGCTTTTCCCCCCGCCAGTCCGACTGTATGATCGTGGCCGGCACCGTCACCTACAAGATGGCCCCGGTGGTCCGCCGCATCTACGACCAGATGGCCGCCCCGAAATGGGTCATCGCCATGGGCGCCTGCGCCAGCTCGGGCGGCATGTATCGCAGCTACGCGACCCTGCAGGGCGTGGATCGCATCATCCCGGTGGACGTCTATGTCAGCGGCTGCCCGCCGCGCCCGGAAGCTTTGCTCGATGCTCTCATGAAGCTGCAATCGAAGGTGCGCAGCGAGCCCGCGCTCAAGAAGCAGTTCACCGCCGCCTGACGCCCTGCGCCACGCATGACCACCGACGTCGACCTTCCGACCGCCGTTAGCCAGCAATTCCCCTCGGCCACGCCGCGCCCGAGCCTCGACTGCCCGGCGTTCAACGTCCCGGCCGGCGACGTCCTCGCGGTGCTGCAATACCTGCGCGACACGCAGGCCTGTGATTTCCTGATGGACGTGACCGCGATCGACTGGAGCGCCGAGGCTTCCCCGCGTTTCACCGTGGTCTGGCATCTCTACTCGAGCACGAAGCACAACTACGTCCGGGTGGCGGCCGCCTGCGAATCCAACGTCGAGCCGGCTATGCCGAGCGCCGTCGTTCTCTGGGCCGGCGCCGACTGGCACGAGCGCGAGGTCTACGACATGTTCGGCATCAAGTTCACCGGCCATCCCGACCTGCGCCGCATCCTGATGTGGGACGCCTATCCGTATTTCCCGCTGCGCAAGGAATTCCCGCTCGCCGGCCTGCCGGCCGAAATGTCCGACGCCGACATCAACGCCGAGATCGGCGTCGGCGTGATTTCCGCTCCGATGGCCGGCGGTCCCTTCGTCGCCACTCCGGGCGAGCCCATGAGCGACGCCGAGCCGCGCGCCAAGGACGAGGCCTGGAACGAGAAGAAGGAAAAACCCGAGTAACATGGCCACCGATTTTTCCTATCCCGACGCCGCCGCGAAGGCCGCGAACGTCCCCAAGGAGTTCGACCCGGAGAAGATGTCGCTCTCGATGGGCCCGTCGCATCCGTCCACGCACGGCGTGCTGCGCATCCAGTTCGAGCTCGATGGCGAAATCGTGACCAAGGCCGACCCGGTCGTCGGTTACCTGCACCGCGGTGACGAGAAGATCGCGGAGAACATGACTTACAACCAGTTCGTGCCTTACACGGACCGGCTGGACTACCTCGCCCCGCTTGCGAACAACATGGCCTACGCCATTGCCGTCGAGCGTCTGGCCGGCCTCGAGGTGCCGGCGCGCTGCCAGGCGATCCGCGTGCTCACGGCGGAGATGGCTCGCGTCTCGGCGCACCTGATGGGCCTCGGCGCCTACGGCATCGATGTCGGCGCCTGGTCGGTGTTCATGTATTGCTTCGAAGAGCGCGAGAAACTCTACAAGCTCTTCGAGGAGCTGACCGGCGCCCGCTTCACCACCAGCTATACCCGCATCGGCGGCCTGCAGCGCGACGTGCCAGCCGGCTGGACTGAGAAGGTCGATGCGTTTTGCGACCAGTTCCTGCCGATCCTCGAGGAGATCCTCGGCTTGCTCACGCGCAACAAGATCTTCCTCGACCGCACCGTCGACGTCGGCGTCATCTCGAAGGCCGACGCCATTGCCTACGGCCTCACCGGCCCGAACCTCCGCGGCTCCGGCGTGCCGAACGACCTGCGCAAGGACAAGCCCTACTCCGGCTACGAGCAGTATGAGTTTGACGTGCCCGTCGGCGCCAAGGGCGACTGCTACGACCGCTACCTCTGCCGCGGCGAGGAGATGAAGCAGTCCATCCGCATCATCAAGCAGGTCGTGAAAAATTTTCCCGGCGGCGACTGGTATGCGAAGGACGCCCGCAAGATCTTCGCCCCGCCGAAGGACAAGGTGCTCACCTCGATGGAGGAGCTCATCAACAACTTCATGATCGTCACCGAGGGCCCGCAGATGCCGGCCGGCGAGGTCTACTTCGAGGCCGAGAACCCGAAGGGCGTGCTGGGCTTCTACATTGTGAGCAAGGGCGGCGGCGTCCCGTATCGCATGAAGATCCGCAGCCCTTCGTTCTGCAATCTGTCCATTCTCCCCAAGCTTTGCGTCGGC
>JANYAM010000277.1 GCA_025361365.1 Opitutus sp.
TCCAGCCCATCATCGGCGCCATGAGCGACCGCACGCTCACGCGCTGGGGCCGCCGCACGCCATATTTCCTCGTCGGCGCGATCCTCTGTAGCGTGGCGCTGTTCTTCATGCCGTTCAGCCCGACCCTCTGGATGGCCGCGAGCCTGCTGTGGATCCTCGACGCCGCGAACAACGTCTCGATGGAGCCCTACCGCGCCTTCGTCAGCGACAAGCTCGATCGATCGCAGCACTCGCTCGGCTTCCTCACCCAGAGCGCCTTCACCGGTCTTGGCCAGACGCTTTCCTACCTCACGCCCTCGCTCCTGGTCGTGCTCGGTATGAACAAGGACGCCGTGAACGCCCGCCACATCCCGCACATCACCATCGCCGCCTTCGTCATCGGCGCCGGGCTTTCCATCGCGTCTATCCTCTGGACCTTGCGCACAACCAAGGAGCTTCCCCTCACCCGGGAGGAGGAGGACGCCATCCGCCGCCAGCCGGCGGGCTGGCGTCACATCTTCGCCGAAATCTGGGCCGCCATCCGCGAGATGCCCCTGCCCATGCGCCAGCTCGCCGTGATGAAGCTGTTCCAGTGGTATGCCCTCTTTTGCTACTGGCAGTATGTGGTGCTCTCGCTGTCCAAGACGTTCTTCGGCACAACGGCGGCGGAGACCGCCGAGTTCCGCGAGGCAGGACTCATCAACGGCCAGATCGGCGGCTTCTACAATGCCGTCGCGTGCGTCGCTGCGTTCGCGCTGGTGCCGTTCACGCGCCGGCTCGGCCCGCAGCGGATCCACGCTTCCTGCCTCACGCTCGCAGGGATCGGCCTGTTGTGCCTGCCCTTGATTCACAGCAAGGCGCTGCTCTTCCTGCCGATGGTCGGCATGGGTCTCGCCTGGGCCAGCATCATGGGCAATCCCTACATCATGCTCGCCGGCTGCATCCCCGCCCACCGCACGGGAGTCTATATGGGCATTTTCAACATGTTCATTGTCATCCCCATGATGATTCAGATTTTCACGCTGCCGCTGTTCTACCAGTCGTGGCTGGGCGGCAACCCGGAGAACGTGATCCGTCTCGCCGGTGCGTTGATGCTGTGCGCCGCGACGGCCGTGCTCTTTGTCCGCACCGAACCGGCGGCCGCGGGTTGACCCACCTCAGGCCGTCGCCGGCTGCGGGACCACTTTCCGGCCCTTGCCGATCGGCAGCACGATCAGCGCGGCGACGACGCACAGCGCCCCCGCGCTGAAGAAAGCCAGCGTGTAGGTTCCGGTCACCGTGCGCAGCGCCCCGGCCGCATAGGCGGCACACGCCGCCCCCACTTGGTGTGCCGCCGCGATCCAGCCGAACACGATGCTGGCCTTCTCGCGGCCGAACACCTCGCCGGTCAGTTTCACGGTCGGCGGCACGGTCGCGATCCAGTCGAGCCCGTAGAAAAGGGCGAAGGCACCCAGCCCGGCCGTCGGCCCGAGCAGCGCCATGGGCAGGAACAGGAGCGAGACCCCGCGCAGGCCGTAATACATGAGCAGCAGGTAGCGGCTGTTGTAACGGTCGCTCAACCAGCCCGAGGCCGTCGTGCCAACCAGGTCAAACGCGCCCATCGCCGCCAGCAGGCCCGCCGCCTTCACCTCAGGAATGCCGCAATCGAACGCCGCGGAGATCAGGTGCGTGCCGATGAGGCCGTTGGTGCTCGCGCCACAGACAAAAAACGAACCCGCCAGCAGCCAGAAATCCCGGGTGCGCGATGCCTCGACCAGAGTGGCGATGGCGCGTTTGGCCGGGTTGCCCGCTGCCACCGACGACGCCGTCTCCACCGGCCCGGTCTCACCATACGGCCGCAGGCCGACATCGCGCGGACTGTCGCGCATCAGCCACCAGATGACGGGAATCGCGAGGAGCGTCGCCCCCGTCACGATCCACGGGGCTGCGCGCCAGTTGCCGTTCACCTCCACCGCCTTGGCCAGCGCCGGCAAAAAGATCAGCTGGCCCGTGGCCGTGCTGGCCGTGAGCAGGCCCATCACGAGCCCGCGTTTTTCGGTGAACCAGCGGTTGGCCACCGCGGCGCCGAGCACGGTGGCTGCCATGCCCGACCCGATGCCGACCACCACGCCCCATAAAATCACGAACTGCCAGTATTGCGTCGCCACCGTCGACAGCCCGTAGCCGCCGGCGAGGAGCGCCATCGCGGCCATCATCGTCCGCCGCAGCCCGAACCGCTGATACAGCGCCGCCGCGAAGGGCCCGATGAGCCCGTAGAGGAAAATATTGATCGCGATGATCGTCGAGACGGTCGCGCGGCTCCACTGGAACTCATTGCCCAGCGGTAACAGGATGACCCCCGGCGTGGCCCGCGCGCCGGCGGCGGCCAGCAGCGTGAAGAATGTCACGCCGGCGGCGATCCAGGCGTAATGGAGTTTCTTTTCAGCGCGGGCGGGAACTGAGCTCATGCAATTAGCGGAGGTTGGCCAAGCCGGGCGTCGCGTCAAACGGCCGTTACGCTGTTTGGCTGGTTTTGGGGCCGGCTGTGTCTTTGCGTTTGCCGGGGCCGCGCGGCCGCGTAGTCTCGCCGGCCTATGCATACACGTCCCCTGTTATGCCTGGCGGCAGTGCTTGGTTTGGCCGCCAGTCTCGGTGCGCAAGAGAAGACGCAGGTCTTCAAGGGCGCGCAGATTATTCCCATCGCCGGCGAGCCCATCGCCAACGGCGTGTTCGTTGTCGCCGGCGGCAAGATTGTCGCCGTCGGCGCGGCCGACAAGGTCGCCATCCCCGCCGGCGCCGAAATCCATGACGCCACCGGCAAGGTGCTCATGCCCGGCCTCATCGATTCCCACAGCCACATCGGCGCCGGCAGCGGCGGCGACGGCTCCGGGCCTATCCAGCCCGACGCCCGCGTGCTCGACTCGCTCGACGCCCGCGACGCCTCCATCCAGAAGGCGCGCGCCGGCGGCATCACCACCGTCAACGTCATGCCGGGCTCCGGCCACCTGATCAGCGGCCAGACCCTCTATCTCAAGCTCCGCGCCGCCCGCGTCGTGGACGACCTGCTCATCAAGCTCCCCGACGGCACCAACGCCGGCGGGCTCAAGATGGCCAATGGCACCAACTCCATGCGCGGCGCCAATGGCTTCCCCGGCACCCGCGCCAAGTCCGCCGCCCTCGTGCGCGAGGAATACATCAAGGCCCAGGAATACCGCGACAAGATCAAGCGCGCCAATGGTGACGCCGAGAAAATGCCGCCGCGCGACCTCGCCCTCGAGGAGATCGTCGAGGTCCTCGACGGCAAGCGCATCGTCCAGAACCACACGCACCGGCACGATGACATCCTCACCGTGCTGCGCCTCTCGAAGGAATTCGGCTTCAAGGTCGTGCTTCATCACGTGAGCGAAGGCTGGAAGGTCGCGGACGAGATCGCCGCGGCCCACGTCGCCTGCTCGGTCATCATGATCGACTCCCCGGGCGGCAAGCTCGAGACGCGCGACGCCGACTGGCGCACGCCCGCCATCCTCGAAAAAGCCGGCGTGCTCGTCGGCTTCCACACCGACGACCCCATCTGCGATTCCCGCATCTTCATCCGCTCGGCCGCGCTCGCGGTCCGCGCCGGCATGACGCGCAAGGGCGCGCTCGAGGCCGTCACCATCGCCAACGCCAAGATCCTCGGCCTCGAGGCCCGCGTCGGCACACTCGAGGCCGGCAAGGATGCCGACTTCATCCTGCTCTCGGGGGACCCGCTGAGCGTCTATACCCACGTCGAGGAGACGTGGGTCGAGGGCAAGAAGGTCTTCGATCGCTCGCGCCCCGAAGACCACCTCTACGCCGTCGGCGGCGCCGGGGCCGGCGATTCCCGCCGCGCCCAACTGTGCTGCTTCACCAGTGCCTGGGACCTTATCGCCGCCGCCAATGGAGGTGACCAATGAAAACCCTTCTCCGCCTCTCCCTCCTCGCCTCGCTGCTCGCCGCGCCTTTCGCGCTGCGCGCCGAGGACCTCGCCATCATGGGTGACACCGTCTACACCATGGCCGGCGCGCCCCTCAAAAACGGCGTCGTGCTCGTGCACGACGGCAGGATCGAGGCCGTCGGCCCCGCCGCGTCGGTGAAAATCCCCGCCGGCTATCGCGTGCTCAAGGCCGCGGTCGTCACGCCGGGCCTCATCGATGCCCACGCCACCGTCGGTCTGTCCGGTTTGCTAAACCAAGTGCAGGACCAAGACATGCTGGATAAATCCTCCTCCCTGCAACCCGAGCTGCGAGCGATCGACGCCTACAACGCCAAGGACCCGCTCGTCGCCTGGGTGCGTTCGTTCGGCGTCACCACGGTCAACACCGGCCATGCGCCGGCCGCGCTGATCTCCGGCCAGACGATGATCATCAAGACGCTCGGCCGCACCGCCGACGAGGATGTCGTCAACCCCGCCGCGATGACCTCGGTCACGCTCGGGCGCAACGGCCTCACCGTCGTCGAAGGCGCGCCCGGCCAGGGCGGCCCGTCCGCCAGCAAGTCGCCGGGCAACCGCTCCAAGGCCGTCGCCATGCTGCGCGCCGAGCTCATCAAGGCGCAGGAATACGCCAAGAAACGCGAGGCCAAGGACGAGACCAAGCGCCCCGGCCGCGACCTGAAATACGAGACGTTGCTGCGCGCCCTCGACGGCACCCAGCCGCTGCTCGTCACGGCGAATCGCCAGCAGGACATCGCCTCCGCGCTGCGGCTCGCGAAGGAGTTCAACCTCAAGATCGTCCTCGACGGCTGCGCCGACGCGCCGCTGGTGCTCGACGAGATCAAGGCCAGTGGCTTTGCCGTCATCGTCCATCCCACGATGCAGCGCAGCAATGAGGACATGGAAAACCTCAGTGTGGAGACCGCCGGCAAGCTCCACGCCGCCGGCATCCCCATCGCCCTGCAGAGCAGCTACGAGGGCTATGTGCCGAAGACCCGGGTCGTGTTGCTGGAGGCCGCGGTGGCCGCCGCCAACGGCCTCGGCTTCGACGCCGCGCTCGCCAGCGTGACCAGCGACGCCGCCAGGCTCCTCGGCATCGCCGACCGCACCGGCTCGCTCGTGGCCGGCAAGGACGCCGACCTCGCGCTCTACGATGGCGACCCGTTCGAATACACCAGCCACTGCACTAACACGGTGATCAACGGCCAGGTGTTCACCGACGGCCCGCGCTGAACCGGTCGTTTTTTCACCCACTGGCCCGGCTTGGACGTTTGCGTTCGCGCTGGGCCTTTTTATTCTTCGCTGCATGAATGCCGCTGTCATCACCGAGGTCAAAAAGCCTGTCGTCTTTCAGTCGGTGCCTGATCCCGTCGCCGCACCGGGTCGCGCCATCGTCCGCCTCAAGGCCGCCGCGCTCAACCACCGCGACCTTTGGATCCAGCAGGGGCTCTACGCCAACATCAAGCTGCCGCTCATCCCCGGCTCGGACGGTGCTGGCGTGGTCGAGTCGGTCGGCGCCGACGCGGACAAGGCCTGGCTCGGCCGCGAGGTCATTATCAACCCCTCGCTTGACTGGGGCCCCGACTCGCGCGCGCAGGGCCCGGCGTTCCGCATCCTCGGGATGCCCGACAGCGGCACCTTCGCCGAAGAGATCTCCATCCCCGTCGCCAACCTCGCGCCCAAGCCGGCGCATCTCTCGTGGGAACAGGCTGCGGCGCTGCCGCTCGCCGGGCTCACGGCCTGGCGCGCGCTCTTCACCCGGGCCCAGCTTAAGGCCGGCGAACACGTGCTCGTCACCGGCGTCGGTGGCGGGGCGGCGTTGTTCGCCCTGCAATTCGCCGTGGCCGCAGGCGCCGAGGCGTGGGTGACATCCGGCTCGGCGGAGAAAATCACGCGTGCGCAGAACCTCGGTGCAGCCGGCGGCGTGAACTACCGCGAACCGGACTGGCCCGCGCAGTTGCAGAAAATAGCCGGCGGACTGTTCGATGTCATCGTCGACAGCGCCGGCGGCGAGGGCTTCGCGAAGCTCATCGAACTCACGCGGCCGGGCGGGCGGATCGTCTTCTTTGGTGCCACCACCGGCAACCCGCCGGGCCTCGACCTGCGCAGATGTTTCTTCCGCCAGATCAATGTCCTCGGCACCACCATGGGCTCGCCCGCGGATTTCGCAGGCATGACCGGGCTT
>JANYAM010000285.1 GCA_025361365.1 Opitutus sp.
AGCTCTACCTCGCCAATTACCAGCGGAAGACAGCCTAACCGCTAATTTCCGCTCATCTGCGCTAATTCCAACCGCCCTGATTAGCGAAAATTAGCGCCCATTAGCGGTCTTCCTTTCACTCTCACTTCACTTGCACGTTTCGTCTCTCCATCTCTATCCCGTCAAATCTTGCCGTGGGTTTTCGGTGACCTCCGCCGAGGTGGACGACCATGGCTTCGTCGGCGACCGGCGCTTCATGGTGGTGGCCGAGGCGGACGGCCTCTTCCTCACCCAGCGCACGCATCCGCGCATGGCGCTGATCGAGACGGCGCTGACCGCGGACACCCTCATCCTCTCCACGCCCAAATACGGTTCGGTTTCCGTGCCTCGTGCCTCAAGCCCCGCACCTCACGCCCCAATCCAGCGCCGTGTCACCGTGTGGAAGAGCACGGTCAATGCCGACGACTGCGGCGACGAGCCCGCGGAATGGCTCAGCGATTTTCTCGGCGGTTCGCTGCGGCTCGTCCGCATGGGCGGCACCTACCAGCGGCTGAACCTGAAGCGCGCGGCGCAGGCGGGCGACGTCGTGACCTTTGCCGACTCCTGCCCGTTCATGGCGGTCAGCGAGGCATCGCTCGCCGACCTGAATGCGCGCCTCGCCCGGCCGCTGCCGATGAACCGCTTCCGGCCCAACCTCGTCATCGCCGGCGCCGCGCCCTACGGCGAGGACGCCTGGGACCGCGTCCGCATCGGCGACGCGGTCTTCCGCAGCGCCGGCCCGTGCGCCCGCTGCCCGATCACGACCACCGACCAGGAGACGGCGGTGCGCGGCAAGGAACCGCTCAAGACCCTCGCCGGCTACCGCCGCGATGCCGACGACTCGACCAACGTCAATTTCGGCACCAACCTGATCCACGAAACCAAGCGCGGCACCGTGCGCGTCGGCGCGAAAGTCGAACTGATTTGATTTTTAACACAGAGAACACAGAGGTCACAGAGCAGGAAAAATCCGTTTCAATCTCTGTGGACTCTGCGTCCTCTGTGTTTAAAAAATCCGAAGCCTTTATTTCCTGACATGTCCCTTCCCGATGCCCAGACCTTGCAGGCCGTCGGCGTCACGCTTGTGATGGCCGGCGTCATCCTGCGCGGATTCGCCAGCAACGCCCGGCGCGATCTGGCCCGGCGCAAGGAGCACCGGATCGACGCCCGGAAATCCACCGACGCTTTTCTCTCCGACGAGCTCGCGAAACCACCCGGCTGGTTCGAGCGCAACCTCGGCCTGCTCGCCAACGTAATCCTCGTGACCGGCGTCGTGATCACCGCCGTCGGCTTCGCGCGGAGCTGACGCGACGCGAGCTACTCGATGTAACGCTCCAAGACCTCGACCAGTTCCCGCAGGGATCGGCGCGCGTCGTCCTCGCGCGACGCCTCCTTGATGCAGTAATGCAGGTGGTCGTGGATGATTTTCTCGGAAAGCGATTTGAGCGCCCGGCGGGCGGACACCAGCTGGTTCAGGATTTCCGCGCAATCGCACTGCCGGTCGAGCATGCCCTCGATACCCTTGAGCTGGCCGGCCACCCGGCGCAGGCGGAGCTTGAGCGCGCGGCGTTCGATCTCGGGATGGGCGGGTTCGTGGGACACGATGGCGGCAAGCTAGCGCGCCGCCGTCGGCGCACAAACGAATTCTTTTGGAGTTGCCCCTGGCATGGGGGGTAGGGGTATAGTCCATTAATGGACTTCACGACCTTGCTGCACCAAGGCCAGGCCAGCGCCTGGCTTTTCCTGCCGGTCGCGCTGCTGCTGGGCGCACTCCACGGGCTGGAGCCGGGCCACTCCAAGACGATGATGGCCGCCTTCATCATCGCCGTCCGGGGCACGATCGCCCAAGCCGCCCTGCTGGGCTTGGCCGCGGCGTTCTCCCACTCGCTGGTCATCTGGACGCTGGCCGCGCTCGCCCTGCGGTATGGCAGCCAGTGGAATGTCGAGACGACCGAACCATATCTGCAGGTGGGCACAGGCGTGACTGTCACCGCCCTGGCGATCTGGACGCTGTGGCGAGTGCGCCGCGACCGCGCCGGCCACGGGCACCATGCGCATGGCGAATCGAAAGTGCTGGCCGGCAGGCGGGGTGACCTGGAACTGGAGATTTGCGAGGACGGTGCGCCGGCGCACTTCCGCGTGTCGGTCCCTGCGGCGATCCGGGCGACCGACGTCGTGGTCACCACCCGCTGGGACTCCGGTGATACAAAAATTTATCCGCTGGCTCGCCGGAGCGGCGACTGGACCTCCGTCGACCCCATCCCCGAGCCCCATGACTTTCAGGCGGAGGTCGCAGTCAAGAGCCCTGACGGACTTGAGTTATTTAAGACCACCTTCAGCGATGACGCCGGGCATGACCACGCGAGGGATCACGAAGATGAAGAGAACGACGCTCATGCGCGCATGCACACGGAAGACATCCGCCGGCGCTTCACCGGACGGCCCGTCACCACCATGCAAATCGTGCTCTTCGGCCTGACCGGAGGCCTGATGCCCTGCCCCGCCGCCCTGTCGGTCCTGTTGATCTGCCTGCAATTGAAGAAATTTACCCTCGGGTTCTCGCTCGTCGCCGCGTTCAGCCTGGGACTGGCCCTGACACTCGTGACGGTCGGCGTGGTGGCCTCGTGGGGCGCCGGGCGCCTCATGCAGGGACCGCCCGGCCGGTTCAGTTCGCTGGTGCGCAACGTCCCCTACCTGTCGTCCGGCATGTTAATTGTTCTCGGCGTGATTCTTTTCGCTCGGGGCCTGGCCCATTTGCCCTAGCGTGCGCACAGGCCTTTCCGACCAATCGCGAACCACCGCCCACCGACCATGATCGCGCGCCAGCCAACTGCCGAACCTGAGCGGCCTAAAATCTGGTTTGAGGCGCTGGTGCTGGTCGGGTTGGGCGCGCTGCTGCTCGGCGGCGCGGAAGTCGCCTCGCAATGGCGGCAGCCGCTGCGGCAAACCGTGGAGATCGACCTCTCCGCGTGGGCGCTGCCCAAATATGCGCTTTTCTCTCTCGCCCGCGGCTGGATCGCCTATTTCTTCTCGCTGCTGTTCACGCTGCTGGTGGCCTCGTGGGCCTTCTACGACGAACGGGCGCGGCGCTACGTGCTGCCGGCGCTGGACGTGCTGCAAAGCGTGCCCGTCCTCGGCTTCCTGCCCGGGCTGGTGCTCGCGCTCGTCAGCCTCTTTCCCACCAGCAACACCGGCCTCGAGCTGGCGTGCGTGGTGATGATCTTCACCGGCCAGGTCTGGAACATGGCCTTCAGCTACTACGACTCGCTCCGCGGCGTGCCGGCGGATTTCCGGATGCTAGGCCGGCTCTACGGTTTCAAATGGTGGCACCGCTTCCTGAAGGTGGAGCTGCCGTTTGGCGCGCAGGGCCTGCTCTACAACAGCATGGTCTCGATGGCCGGCGGCTGGTTCTTCCTCAGCATCACCGAGGCGTTCAAGCTCGGTGACCAGGATTTCCGCGTGCCGGGCATCGGCTCCTACATGAGCGTGGCCATCGAGCGCGGCGACGTGCGGGCGCAATTCCTCGGGGTCGCCGCGATGGGCGTGGTGATTGTCGTCGCCGACCGGCTCATCTGGTGGCCGCTGGTCGTGTGGTCGCGCAAGTTCAAGCTGGATGACTTCGGCACAGGCACGGTGGATCAGTCCGGCCTGCAGCGCTGGCTGACCCGCTCGCGGGCGGTGCAGGCCCTGACCGTCCGGTTCGGCCTCTTCTTCAACCGGGTGCTCCGGCCACCCGCCCCGCCGGGCCGGGACGGCGAGCCCGCCGCCACCGGCGAGTTGCCGCAGCGCCAGACCGGCCTCTGGCTTTACCGGTTGCTCATCGTCACGTTGCTGACCGGACTGGCCTGGGGTGCCTGGCGGCTGATCGTGCTCCTCGGCCGGGTGAACCTGGCGGACTGGGGCGAGATCCTTCGCTGCACCGGCATCAGTTTCGGCCGCGTGCTGGCGGCAGTGGCTCTCGGCACGCTCTGGACGGTCCCGGTCGGCGTGTGGATCGGCCTGAATCCCAAGCTGTCGAGTCGTCTTCAGCCCTTCATCCAGTTCGTCGCCTCCTTCCCCGCCCCGATGATCTATCCGTGGATCCTGGCCGTGGTGCTGGTGCTGGGGAGCAGCCTGCAGTGGGGCGCGATCCCGCTGATCATGATGGGCACGCAATGGTATCTCCTGTTCAACGTGGCCGCGGCGGCCTCGGCCGTGCCGAACGACATCATAAGCTGCGCCGCGCTGCTGCGGCTCTCCGGCTGGCAGCGCTGGCGGCAGTTCCTGCTCCCGGCCGTCTTCCCCGGCCTTGTCACCGGCTGGATCACCGCCGCCGGCGGCGCGTGGAACGCCACCATCGTGTCCGAATATGTCCAGGTCGGCGACAAGCTCTACGAGGCCACCGGCCTCGGGGCCTTCATCAGCCGCGCCACCAACGACGGTAACTTCCCCCGGCTGTCCGCTGCCGTGCTGGTCATGGCCGTTGTGGTGGTCGGCATCAACCGCGCTCTGTGGAAACCGCTGCAAAATCTCGCCAACGACCGCTGCCGCTTCATGACCTGAGCCATGGCCCCGGAACCCTCCATCCTCATAGATCTCGCGGACGTGTCCCACGAATACGCGTCCGGCGGACACGAGAAGGATCTCGTGCTCAGCGATGTCACGCTGGCCGTGGCCGAGAACGACGTGGTCGCGCTGCTCGGCCCGTCGGGCTGCGGCAAGTCGACCCTGATCCGCGTCATGGCCGGCCTCATCGTGCCCACGCGAGGCACCGTGCGCTATCGCGGCACCCCCCTGCACGGCGTGTCGCCGGGCGTGTCCATGGTGTTCCAGAACTTCGCGCTCTTCCCCTGGCTCACCGTGCGTGACAACGTGCTCCTGCCCGTGGGCCGCCTGCCGGCGGCCGAGCAGCAGGCCCGCCTCGACAAGGTGCTCTCGACCGTCGGCCTCGGCGCCTACGAGCACGCCTACCCGCGCGAGCTCTCCGGCGGCATGAAGCAGCGCGTCGGCATTGCCCGCGCCCTCATCGCCGAGCCCGAGGTCCTCTGCATGGACGAACCCTTCAGCGCACTGGACGTGCTCACCGCCGAGACGCTGCGCAACGAGATCGGCCGGCTGCTCGCCAGCCCCGAGCACCCGCTCCGCACGATGGTCATGGTCACGCACAACATCGTCGAAGCCGTCTTCTTCGCCACGCGCATCGTCGTCATGGCGGCCCAGCCCGGGCGCGTGGACGTTATCGTGCCCGTCAGCCTGCCCTACCCGCGCGACCCCGACGCACCGGAGTTCCGGGCCATCGTCGAGAAGCTCCACGCCATCCTCACCCGCACCAACCTGCCCGACAACGCCGACTCGGCCAAGGTCGTCACCAAGACCGACGGCCCCGCCAAGCGCATCGCTCCGGTCTCCCTGCCTTACGTCACACCCGGCGAGGTGCTCGGCCTGCTCTCCCTGCTCGGCGACAAAGAGTGCGACGTGTTCGACCTCGCCGAGCGCTTCGCCAAGGAGTTCGGCGCCGTTGTCCGCCTGGTCAAGGCCGCCGAGCTGCTCGGCTTCGTCCAGACCCCGGGACAAGACGTCGTCCTCACCCCGCTCGGCCAGGAGGTGGTCGCGGGCTCGACGGAGACCCAGAAGCGCATCGTGCGCGAGCAGCTCTGCCGGCTGAAGATCTTCGAGCTGTTGCTGCGCCTGATCAAGGTGCAGGAAAACCAGATGCTACCCGACGAGGAACTGCTGCGCGAGTTGCAGACCGCGCTGCCGCACGAGAAACCAAAGCCGCTCTTCCGCACCCTGCTGAGCTGGGGGCGCTACACCGAGCTGATCAGCTACGACCAGCGCCACCACGTCATCCGACTTTACGAGGCCAAGGCCCCCAAAGGCCGCGCGGCACCGGCGGCACCCCAATCCCCACCTCCCGCCTCTCCTCCCCCCACGCCATGACCAGATCATACCACCAGTCCCACCGTCCGCGCCGGGCCCTGGTCGCATTTGCGTGCGCGCTCGTGCTGTTTTTTTCAGTCGGGCCGGCCCGTGCGACCATCGTCGGGCTCAACCAGATCGTCACCCCCGACATCCAGCCCACCGGGGTCCTCGGAGTGAGCGCACAAGTGCAGCACTCCACCATCGGCAACAGCCAGGAAATCCAATTCGAGCTCGGCCTCACCTCGCGCTTCGAGCTGGCCGCCTTCCAGGGCTTCAAGCCCGGCGAAGGCTTGTTCAGCACCGAATTCAACCTGGTGCAATCAGGCCCGCACCTGCTGACCGCCGGGGCCATCAACTGGTCCACGCGCGGCGGAGCGGCGCAACCCGTGCTCGAATACGGCTACTACGCGGACCAGGATCACTTCGTCGCCGGCGCCATCCATGCCAGCGGACACAACGGACTGCTCCTGGGCTACAAGCGCCAGCTGAACGATGCCTGGGCGTTCTCCACCGATTTCCAATCGGGCGCAGGCAACGCCGCGACCGTGGGCTTCACCTACAATTTCACGCCGGCGTTTTCGATCAACCCTGCCCTCTACCGCACGAACTCCGGACCGCACCACCTGCTGGGCTATGTGGTCGTGACGTGGAATTTCACACTCTGGAAATAGGCCGCGGCCCGGCGCACATCCGCTCACGCGGCTGCGTGGCGACCTGTGCATAGCGCGGAGCGGAATCAACCCGATTTGCGCTTGGCGGAGATGGCCCGCAGTTCCTTCGCGGTCAGCAGATCCTTTTCGCGGCCCATGGCTTCCTTGGCTTGGATCAAGTCGGCAAGGGAAATGACCTTATAGCGATGACCATCAACCTCCAATTCCTCGGCTTTTTCCTTCAGTCGATCGAAACCTCCCACTCCCAGCACCGACGACAAGATGTCCACCACGCCCATATCGGTTTGCAGAAATAAATTTTGCAGTGGTTGGTCCAACGGCGGATAATGCAGGAATGAAAGCCGTTGGGGAGTCATGCGATGAACGGGATTCAACCCAGCCAAAGCCTGACGCAAGCGGGCCACGTTTTCCGGTGAAAAAACGATGCAGATATCGACATCCTTAGTCACATAGGCCGAGCCATGGGAAACTGCCGCGTAGCCACCCACGAGCACGAATTCCAGCCCGACGTCGGCCAGTTTAGCCAGTAGCTGACTGAAGCTTTGCATCGAATTCCTTTCTCGCCGCCTGCAGTTTTAAAACCAAATCCAAAGCCGCATCATGCTGGTGCCAGCGCTCCTGGACGGATAGCGCCAGGTTCGAATCCAACAGGTCGAGGTCGATGCCCGCGCGGCGGGCTGCCTCGATCGCTGGGTCGGCTGGATTCATGCAATCAGTATTGGCCAGAAAGCCGGCCCGGCAAAGCAGAATCTCACCAATCGCCGCTAACGCGACCGCGCGACGACTTGTGCTTTGCGCGGTGCTTCTTGGTCTCGATCATGCGCACCTTCTGGCCGCGGGATTTCTGGCGGGTCTGGCGGCGGGTGAGTTCGCGCGCCGCCTGCTTCTGGTTGGCCGCCTCGGCCCGGCGCCACTCCAGCTTGCCCGCCAGCTCGGACCACGCCAACAGCCGGTTGACCGACTGGCTGCGCTCGCGCTGGCAGCGCACCTCCACCCCGGTCGGCCGGTGCCGGAGCACGACGGTGGAGGAGGTCTTGTTGATTTTCTGCCCGCCGGCGCCCGCCCCGCGGATGAATTGCTCCTCCACCTCGCCCGGCTTCACGCCCAGGGAGACAAATCGCGCTCGCAGCGACGCTTCCACGACATCCGGAAAATCGGCCATGACTTGGTTTAGCCACAAAGAGGCACAAAAAGACACGAAAAAGCCGCCTGCTCCGGTCCTTCCGGTTTCCGCCCCATTTTTGTGCATTTTGGCGCGTTTTCGTGGCCAATATCCGAACTCTCTGCCACTTCGGCAGTCTCATCCGCTCCCCTGATCTTCACTTGTCACTGGCCGGCCCGGCCTCTTCACTTTCCCTCTCATTTTCACTCATCCCTCCCTATGATCAACGGTCCCACTTGGTCCCAAAAACTCCGCACCGAAATCAGCCAGGCCGTCATCGGCCAGGACGCCGTCATTGAACGCATGCTGGTGGCCTTGCTGGCCAACGGCCACGTCCTCCTCGAGGGCATGCCCGGCCTCGCCAAGACGCTCCTCATCAAATCCCTCGGCACCGCCATGGGCGTCCAGTTCGAGCGCATCCAGTTCACGCCCGACCTGCTGCCGAGCGACGTCGTTGGCACCATGATCTTCTCGCCGAAGGACGGCGGGTTCACGACGCACAAGGGCCCGATCTTCGCCAACCTCGTGCTCGCGGACGAAATCAACCGCGCCCCCGCCAAGGTCCAGTCCGCGCTGCTCGAGGCCATGCAGGAGCGCCAGGTCACCATCGGCGGCAACTCGCACATCCTGCCCAAACCATTCTTCGTGATGGCCACGCAGAACCCGGTTGAACAGGAAGGCACCTACCAGCTCCCCGAGGCGCAGACGGATCGTTTTCTATTCAAGCTCCTCGTTGATTACCCGACCGCCGCCGAGGAATCCTCGATGATGCAAATGTGGGGCCAGGTCACCAAGCAGCCCGCGCTCAAGGCCGTCTCCAGTGGCGCCGAGCTCCTCGAGCTCCGCACGCAGGTCGACGCCATCCATGTCTCGCCGGCTGTGCAGGCCTATATCCTCGCGCTCGTCCGCAGCTCGCGCGACCTCGCCGCGCAGGCCGAGGGCGGCGCCGCGAAGCGCCTGCTCAACTTCGGCGCCTCGCCCCGCGCCTCGCTCGCCCTCTTCCAGGCTGGCCGCGCCCTCGCCTGGCTCCGCGGTGGCGACTACCTCTCCCCCGCCCTCGTCCAGGAAATCTTCCACGACGCCCTGCGTCACCGCGTCGGCCTCACCTACGAGGCCGAGGCCGAGGGCCTCACCTCCGACAAGATCCTCGACCAGGTCCTGATCCGCACGCCGGTGCCGGCCAAGGTTTGATCCTGGTAAATCACAAACGCCAAATTCCAAAATCCAAATAAATCCCATGCCAGAAAATTCCAGGACTGCCGTCTGGCTTTGCTTGGATTTCAGCGGTTCGGATTTTTTTTGGAACCTGGCCATTGGCCTTTGGAATTTAAGCTCTTGATGCCCGCTCCCGTCCAAACCGCTGCTTCCCTCGTCACTTCCCAGCTGGCGCTTCTGCGCCAGCTCGAGTGGCGCGTGCGCCATGCCGTGGAGAACGTGTTGAGCGGCGAATACCGCTCCGCGTTTCGCGGCCGCGGCATGGAGTTCGACCAGGTCGTCAAATACACCTTCGGCGACGACATCCGCGACATCGACTGGAACGTCACCGCCCGCCTCGGCGAGCCCTACCGCAAGAAGTTCATCGAGGAACGCGAGGTCTCGCTGCTGCTCCTGTTCGAGGACAGCGTCAGCCTGCAGTTCGGCTCCGGCGCCCAGTCCAAGCGCGAGGCGCTGCTCGAGCTCGCCGGCCTCGTCATGATGCTCGGCGCCGTCAATCGCGACCGCGTCGGCTTCCTTCACGCGTCGCCCGCCGGCTACAAGCTGCAGGAGCCCGTCCGCGGCCGCGGCCAGATCCTCCACGCCGCCGCCACCCTGCTCGGCCAGACCCCGCCCGATCTCTCATCTCTCAACTCTCAACCCTCAACTGGCTCGTTTGTCCCCTGGCGCCTGCTGGCCAAGGCCGCGCCGCGCCACAGCATTTTGATCTGGCTCGGTGATTTCCCGCCGCGCATCGAGCCCGAGGGCTGGAGCGTGCTCTCGCGCCGTTACCAGACGATGGGCTTCCGCGTCGACGACCCGTGGGAGCGCGATCTGCCCTCCGACCGCATCCTCACGACCTACGACCCGGTGGCCGGCCGGCTGGTGAACCTCAACGGCGCCTCCTCCGCCCAGCGCGCGGCGCACGCCGAGTGGGCCGCGCAACGCGAGGCCGCCTTCTCCCGCATTTTCCCCGATGTCCTGAGTCGCCTCACCGTCGGCACCAACGAAGAGCGCCTCGAGGCGCTCGTCCGCTTCTTCCACCGCCGCATGGCCGCGGGCCGCCGCCGCTGACCGGCTTCGCCGGCAAATCACAAATACCAATGCTCAAACACCAAAAAAATCCAAAAGACCGAGGACCCGAAACTTTGGATTTCGCGTTTGGCCGTTTGTTTGGAGTTTGGACTTTGGCGTTTGGTGTTTTTTCAATGCGATGAAAGACTACGCGTTTCATGACCCGCTCTGGCTGCTCGCGCTGCTGCTCCTGCCGCTGATCATCTGGGTGCGCGGCCGCCGCGGCGCCCCGGTGCTGGTCGTGCCCTTCGCCGCGGCCTGGCACCGGCCGTCGCTCATCCCCACTTCGCGCTGGCCGGCCGCGCTCGCGCTGACCGGGCTCGTCTTGCTCATCGTCGCCCTGGCCCGCCCGCAGATCGTCGAGGACAAGCGCGAGGTAAAGCAGCAGGGCTACGACCTGATGCTCGCGATCGACCTCTCCGGCTCGATGCTCGCCGAGGATTACGAGCGCGGCGGCGAGCGCATCAACCGCCTGCAGGCCATCAAGCCCATCATCCAGGCCTTCATCAGCCAGCGCACGAGCGACCGCATCGGCCTCGTCGTCTTTTCCGGCCGCGCCTACACGCTCGCCCCGCTCACCTTTGACCACGAGTGGCTCGCCCGCCAGATTGAGCGCCTCAAGATCGGCATGATCGAAGACGGCACCGCCATCGGCGACGGCCTCGGCGTCTCGCTGACGCGCCTCGAACAGGCCAAGCGCGAGGACGGCGGCAAGCGCAAGGGCGCGTTCATCGTGCTCATGACCGACGGCGCCAACAACCGCGGCGTGCTGACGCCCGAGCAGGCGACCGAGATCGCCAAGTCGCGCGGCCTGCCGGTCTATACCATCGGCGCCGGCCGCGACGGCCTCGTGCCGATGCCGGTGTTCGACGATGCCGGCCGGCGGCTCGGCACGCGTCGCGTAATCTCCGACCTCGACGAGGGCGCGCTGCGCACCATTTCCGACGCCACGGGCGGCAAGTTCTTCCGCGCGTTCGACGTCGACACCGCCGAGAGGGCCTTCGCCGCCATCGATCAGGCGCAGAAGATCGAGTTCACCGCCAAGTCCTACCTGCTCACGACCGAGCTGTTCCATTGGGTCGCGTTCCCCGGGGCCGGCCTGCTGTTCCTCGGTGCGCTGTTCGCGTTGCCGCCCGTCCTGCCCAGGTGGAACCGGCGCTCCGCGCCGGTTCAGCCCGCGCGGAGCGCGGGCTCCACCATCAACCCATGAGCTTCCATTCGCCGCACATTCTCTGGGGCCTCGTGCCGCTCGTGCTGCTCTTTTCGTGGGAGCTGGTGCGCCACACCACGCGCACCGCGGCGCACTGGCCGAAGATCGCCCGCGCCTGGGCCGGGGCCTTCGACGTCTCCCTGGGCGCCCGGCACACCACCGCCGAGAACCGTCCGCGCATCTGGCTCTGGTTCGGCCTGGCCCTGTGCATCATCGCCCTCGCGCGTCCGCAGTGGGGCGTGATCGAGGAACAGGTGTTCGACCAGTCGCGCGAGGTGATCATCGCCGTGGACCTGTCGCGCTCCATGCTCGCGCAGGACGTCAAGCCCTCGCGACTCGACCGCAGCAAGCTGCTCATCTCCTCCCTGCTCGACGGCCTGAAAGGCGAACGCGTCGGGCTCGTCCTCTTTGCCGGCACTTCATTCCTGCAGAGCCCGCTCAGCTCCGATTACGAGGTGCTGCGGGAGTTCCTGCCGGCATTGAACACCGACTATCTCCCCGAAGGCGGCTCGAACTACAAGGCCATGCTCGAGGCCTCGATGCAGGCTTTCGGCACCTCCACCGCGGACCGCTACCTGATCATCCTCAGCGATGGAGAAAGCACCGAGGACGACTGGCACAGTCTTACCGCTTCGCTCAAGACCAAGGGCATCCGCGTCATCGGCCTCGGCGTCGGCACGGCCCAGGGCTCCTTCATCCCCGAGCCCGGCGGCGGCCTGGTGAAGGACGAGCGCGGTGCCGTCGTCATGTCGCGCCTCAACAGCTCGACCCTGCAGGAACTCGCGCAGGTGACCGGCGGCGCCTACACCGACGCCAGCGCGTGGGTGGACTTGCCGGCTTTGCTCCGGAAAACCGTCGAGGCCGGCCGCAAGGGCGAGTTCGCCGAGAAGAACACCGCGCGCCTCATCGAGCGCTACCAGTGGTTCCTCGCCCCCGGCCTGCTCCTCCTGCTCATCAGCTTCTGGGCCGAGTTCCCCATCCGCCCGCGCGAGCGAGCTTTGCCCTTGGGCAAAGCCAGAGGACAGAAGACGGAGAACGGAGGACAGAAAGTTGCCGCGGCCGCGGCGTTGGTCCTCCTGTTCTCCGTCCTCTGTCATCCGTCCTCTGCTCTCGCCGCCGGCCCGATCGCCGGACCGTCCACCGAAGACACTCTCGCCAAACCGCTCTCGACCACCGTGGCCCGGCTGGCCGCCAAGGACACCGTCACCGCCAAGGAGTATTCTGAACTGGCGCAAACGACGGTCACCTACGGCCAGCGCGTGAAATCCGCCCAGCAGCAACCACCCGAGCCCGTCATCCGTGACGCCCTGGCCGCGGTGGACGCCGGCGAGAAACTCGACGCCCACGCCGCCGACTGGCCGCGCGTGCGCCAGGAATTGGAAGAACTGCTGAAGAAGGAAGAGCCGCCGAAGCAGGACAAGAAGGACCAGGACAAAAAGGACCAGCAGAAACAGGATCAGCAGCAGCAGGACCAGCAGCAAAGCCAGGACCAGAAGGACCAGCAGCCGCAGCAGCAGAACAAGGACGCCTTTGGCGACATGAAGGACAAGCCGGACCAAAAGAAGGCCGAGCCGAAGCCCTCCACCCCGCCGCCCGGCACGCAGAAGGTCGGCGGCCAGCAGGAAGAGAAACCCGCCGAGCCCATCGACGCCGAGCTCGCCATGCCGCTCCAGAAGCTCGAGC
>JANYAM010000287.1 GCA_025361365.1 Opitutus sp.
GCGCGAGGCCTCGGCGAACTTCTTCGCCTGCGCCGTGATGTCGGGCAGCAGGTCCTTGTTGTTCACCAGCGCCTCCTCGACGGTGCGGGCGAAGGTGTCCATGGCCTTCTGGTTCTGGACGACGCCGCGGCCGGGCTCGACAATGTGGAAGGTGTCGATGGCGATGTGGTCGGAGCGCGTGGTGATCTTGGCGGAAAGGATGCTCAGGCCGGCGACGCTGAAGGCGCCGGCGAGTTTGTAGAAGAGGCCGGCGCGGTCCCAAGTGACGACGTGCACCGTGGTGTAGCTGCGATTGATGTCATCCTTCCACTCGATAACCGGCCGCAGCGAGCCGAGGGAGTCGGCGGCCGAGATCGAGTGCAGCAGCCGGTTGACCATCTGGATGTGCAGTGTGATCTCCGGCGCGTCGGTCTGGATGAAATAGCGCTCGGGCAGGAGATTGAAGTGCGCGGTGATCTCATCCGGGCTGATCCCGGGGATGGTCTGGGCGATGAGAGTCTGACGGGTCATCTCGATGCGTTCGCGGAGGCGGGTTTCAACTTTGTCCCCGAGGGTCAGACGCTCGAGCGTGGTGTCGAACAGGCGCCGGTGGAGCGAGTTCTTGTAGCCGTTCCAGAGGCCGGCGGCCGTGCCGCGCGCGTCACAGTAGGTGTGCACGTAGAGGTAGCGGAGCCAGTCCGGCTCCACGACCAGCTCGGCAAAGGAGGCTGAGGTCTGGGGATCATCCAAATCGTGCTTCTGCCAGAACCGTGCCATCACCAAGTGATTTTTGATGATAAAATTGATCGTCTCACGACTGTCGGGATCGATCTGCAGCCGATCGAGAACCGGGCCCGCCATCGTCACGCCGGCCTCGGCATGGCCTTGGATGCCCTCGCCCTTGCCGATGTCGTGCAGGAGCAGGATGAGGTAGAGCAGGGCGGGGTTGGCGGTCTTGTGCAGTTCGCTGCGGTAGCTCTCCGCAATGGGCTCGGCGGCGGTGAAGATGGCGTCGAGCTCGCGGATGGCGCTCAGCGTGTGGATGTCCGCGGTGTAACGGTGGTAATACTCGTGCTGCACCAGGCAGGTCAGCGGGGCGAACTCCGGCACGAATTTCCCGAGCACGCCCAGCTCGTGCATCAGCGCGAGGGCCGGGTAAACCTGGCCGACATCCTCCAGCATCGTGCGGAAGCTGAGCGTGGCATCGAGGGAGTTGATGACCTTCTTGTTGATCAGCCGGAGCGAGCCGCGGATCAGCGCGGCGAGGTCGACATCCGGCGCGCAACCGAGCTGCTGGCAGTGGCGGAAGACGCGGATGAGGCGGACGGGATCCTCCTTGAAGACGTTGGGATGCTCGGCCGCGAGTTCGCGGCCGCGCAGCAGGAAGCCGTCGAGACGCTTGGTGCGGTCCGCGCGGCGGGCGAGCAGCAGGTTCTTCAGCGAGCCGACGATGCCCGGGCCAGTGGCGATGGTGAGGGCGAGGCGCTGCTCGATGATCTTCGAGATGCGGTAGATGGCCTGCGCGTGGCCGTAGTAGTCCTGCATGAACGCCTCGACGCGCTCGAGCAGCACCTTCTGCGGGTAGCCGAGGTTGGCCGCGAGCCGCGGCTGCGTCTCGAGGTTGAGCACATCCGTGGGATGCTTGCTCATGTAATGGAGCTCGTTGCGGACGCGGAGCAGGAAGTGGTAGCCGCGCTGGAAGGCGCGGAGCTCGCCGGGCTGCAGGTAGTGCTGCTTCTCCAGCTCGTCCATGCGCGAGATGCCGAGGCGCACGCGGGCCATCCACAGGGCGTTCTGGTAGTCGCGCAGGCCGCCGACGCCGTTCTTGATGTCGGGCTCCTGCATGAAGACGGTGTCGCCGTTCTGCGCGCGGCGGCTGGCCTGGTCGGCGAGGCGCGCGGCGATGTAGGCCTTGGGGTCGTCGGTCAGGTAGTGCTTGCGGTAGGTCTCGGCGAAATTTTCGTAGAGCGTCTCGGCGCCGGCGATGAGGCGCGACTCAAGCAGCGAGGTCTTCGTGCGGATGTCGCGCGCGGCCTCGGAGAAGATCTCGTTGAGCGTGCGGGTGGAGTGGCCGACCTTCAGGCGCAGGTCCCAGAGCGGGTAGAGGACGGCGTTGGACAGGTGCTCCTGGAATTTGCCGAGGTCCTTCACGTTGGACGGGTAGAGGAACATCACGTCGACGTCGCTCAGCGGGCTGAGTTCGCCGCGGCCGTAGCCGCCGAGCGCGATGAGGCAGACGGGCGCGGGCGGCTCGCCGTGTTCCTTCCGCCAGGCGTCGAGCGCGGCGGCGAACAGCGGCTGGAGCAGCCGGTCCATGCGATTGGCCAGGGCGTGGGTGATCTTGTGGCCGGGGTCGCCGGCGCGGTGGCGCTGGTAGATGCGCTCGCTCTCGGCCGCCAGGTAGGCCTTGCAGGCGGCCAGACGCTCCGCGGCCGAGCTTTCGCTGGTGAAAGCGGGCGAGAGGCGGGCGGAGGCGGTGGCGCGGCCGGTCATGGAAGGGGCCAGCATGAGCCGCGCAACCCGCTGGGGAAAAGCTGGAAATGCCCCCGGGACGCGCGAAAGCGTGCAATAAAAATATCTGGTTGACGGGCGAATCCGGGGGCGAATACTCCGCCTCTCTCACGCGGGAGTAGCTCAGTTGGTAGAGCACCACCTTGCCAAGGTGGACGTCGAGAGTTCGAGTCTCTTCTCCCGCTCCATTTCCAAAACCCCCTCGTTCAGAGGGGGTTTTATGGTTTTTAGGCCTAAAAACTCGCCGTTTGGGATGCGGGCACAATCGGTCCGTGTATGTGTGATTGTATGTGTTCCCGGCTCCACTTGTGTAAGTTGCGACAAGTATTGGGCTGAGTCCGTAACCGGAAATCTGCTTTCTTGAAGTAAGATAGGTTGTGGCGTTTGCTGACTCCGTGGACCAATTCTCTCAAGCAGGGCAAGGTTACATCGCAAAGCTTGGCGACTATTGCCGGTTCAAGCCGAGGAAACCCCAAATGACCTTTTGGCATAAGTGGGAGGAAGGGCTAATCGACCTTACTGCCGGAGAGATTGTGAAAATAGTTTCCGAGCCAAACAATAGAATGTGCTTCGTTAATAGGCCCGGTAATTGTCCTGTTGTAGCAACGATGGAATTGGTCGCCATCGAGTGGCTAGAGTCAGTAAGCGGCGAATTTAGAGAATGTGATTATTGTGCGGCTATAGACCATGAAACGTCAAATTGCCCACATCGGGGCAAAGTCCCATACGGCTGGAAGGGAGTCGGCCCGTGTCGTATCGAAGGTGGTAAGATGATTTTTGACTAATGCCTAGGTATGAGCTTTCTTGAAACACTTTTTGGGAAAAAGGAAGGCCCTGTAGAGGCGGAGAAACGCAAACGCTGGATGGACGGCCACGCTCACTTTAAGCAGGCCAAGCTGCATTACATCCATAAAGAGCCGTTGAAGAGCATTCAGACCGCCAATCTGGCATTCGCCTGTGGCTTCACTACGCCGGAGCTATACGCCATTCGCGGTTCAGCACTTCAACAATTGGAATGGCACTACGATGCTATAGACGATTTCGACAAGCTATGTGCTTTAGAGCCCGAGGACTGTAACAACTTCTTTCAACGGGCCATGTCCAAGGTCTCCGTTGGTGACCAAGTAGGATTTCTGAAGGACGTAGAAGAGGCGATAAGGCTGTCGCAGATAGATTCGCCATCTACTCGATTCCATAATGCAGGAGCCCGGGAAATGGGGCGAGACTCTGTTACCACCATGTATCAGTTTCAGCTACGAATGGGCTCCGATATGCCGGACTTTGTGAGGCAGAAGAGAAAGGAGGCAGCAGAGAAAAGAGGCCGGATTGGCAATTCGGGGCTCTGAGATTTTTTCCTCAAGAGGAGAGCGAAAAATCGAGTGTGATTTAAAGAAAACTTAGGAGAGTTACGCAGTTAAAAAAAGTCATTTGTATGTATCCGATTACATACAAACCGCTATAAAAAGGCCCGATATAAAAAGACACGCTGCGGACCACCAACCAGTTACCCTTTTATATCTCGCTTCTTTGCCAAGGTGGACGTCGAGAGTTCGAGTCTCTTCTCCCGCTCCATTTCCAAAAAGCCACCGGTTCATCCGGCGGCTTTTTGCTTGTCGGCAGGGAGTTACGCCGGGCCGCGGCCGGCAAGTTTAGGCTTTCGCGGACGGGGTTTGGCGTTTTGGCTGGGCCCGCCCCATGAAGAAAGCCCTGCGATTCACCGGCCTCGGCCTCCTGTTGGGGCTTGGCGCGGTCCAGTTCGTCTCGACGCCGCGCAACACGGGTCCGACGGAAGGGCCGGCGTCCCTGGTCGCTCGCGAGAAAGTGCCGGGCGACGTGAAAGCCATATTGCAGCGCGCCTGCTACGACTGCCACTCGGCCAACACCAAATATCCGTGGTATGCCGCCGTGCAGCCGGTGGCGTGGTGGATGAACCAGCATGTGATGGACGGGAAGGCTGAGTTGAATTTTTCGGATTTCGCCCGTTACGACACCAAGCGCACCGTGCGCAAACTGCAGGCTGCGGCCGACGAGGTGCGAGATCGGAAAATGCCGCTGAAGTCCTACCTGCTGGTGCACGATGAGGCGAAGCTGACCGATGCCGACGCGGCGCGGCTGGCCAAGTGGGCCGAGGATCTGGCCGACGACATCGAGTCCCGCTGAGCTTGCCCCTGAGACTGCCCGCCCGTAACCATTTCCACGACCGTCCGTCTATCCACCTTCCATCCATATGAAATCCATGCTCCGCCTGCTTGCCACCCTCACTGCCATTGCCGTCGGTTCCGTCGCGTTTGCGGCTGATCCTGCTCCCGCCGCCCCGGCTCCCGCCAAGGAAGCCAAGGACAAGAAGGCCGACACCGAGCTGACCAAGAACATGGATAAGATGAACGCGGCCTGGCGCAAACTCCGCAAGCAGGCCGGTGACGCGACGAAGAACGCCGAGTCGCTCGAGCTCGTCGCGACCATGCGCCAATACGCCACGGCCGGCTCCAAGCTCGAGCCGCTCAAGGTCTCCGAGGTTCCCGAGGCCGACCGCGCCAAGATGAAGGAGGGCTTCAAGGCCGATATGAAGGGCTTCATCGACGGCCTCTACAAGCTCGAGGAGGCGTTCAAAACCGGCAACAATGAGGAGGCCGTCAAGATCGTGCAGACGCTCGGTGCCATGCAGAAGGAAGGCCACAAGGAGTATAAGTCGAAGTCCATCGACTGAGCTTCCGCTTGACGCACCGTTGCTGGCTTCCTGTTGCGGCCTGCTGGCCGCCCGGGATCAGTCGCGCGACCTTCGTCGCGGCTGAGCTGCCAGCCCGGTGTTTGTCCGGGCCGGTCGCCCGGCAAACAAGAAACCGCTGTCCCTCAGCGGTTTTTTTGTTATCCCTCGGGCCGTGAAAGCCTCCGAATTCTTCGCCCTGCCCCCGTCGCTGGCCCGGTTCGCCAAGTTTTTTCCCGCCGCGGCCACCCCGTGGGACTGGCTGAAGCAGGTCGGCGCCGCGCTCGAGGGCCTCGAGGCCAATCCCGCCGGCCCGAAAATCCCGCCGGGCGTCCATCTCGAGGGCAAGGTTTGGTTGCACGCGTCGGTCAAGCTCCCGCCCTATGCTGTCATCCAGGGGCCGGCCTACATTGGCGCGAACACCCAGATCCGCCCCGGCGCTTTCATCCGCGGCAATGTCATCGCCGGTGAAAACTGCGTGCTGGGTAACTCCTGCGAGTTCAAGAACTGCCTGCTGCTCGACGGCGTGCAGGCCGCGCATTTCAACTACGTGGGCGACTCGCTCCTCGGCAACGGCGCGCACCTCGGGGCGGGCGTCATCTGCTCCAACCTCCGGCTCGACCAAGGCGAGGTGACGGTGCGCCTGCCGGACGGCACGGTCGGCACCGGCCTCAAGAAATTCGGCGCCGTGATCGGCGACCAGGCCGAGATTGGCTGCAACGCCGTGCTCAACCCCGGTTCGCTGATCGGTCCGCGCGCGCTCGTGATGCCCTGCACGGCCTTCAGCGGCTACGTCGCGGCCAGCACCGTCGCCCGCACCCGCCACGCCATCACGACGATGCCGCGCCGGGACTGAGGCGCAGGAAGTTTAACCGCAGAGAACGCAGGGAGCGCAAAAAAGGATAGCGCCCGGAACCTCGGTCACCTTTGTGCTCTATGCGTTCCTTGCGGTAAAACACCGCCTTTTTTGTGGTTCATGCCTTTCTTGTCGAGAAAGCTGCAGCGGAGCCTAATCGGGCATGGAACCCATCCTCGAATTGTGCCGGCAGGTCAGGCAGACCGCCTACGACATTCATGTTTACCATGCGCATGGTCATCTCGAAAAAGTCTATGAAAACGCCCTGGCGCATCGCCTGCGGAAGAGGGGCTTGGACGTGCAACAGCAGCACAGCATCCAAGTGGCGGACGAAGACGGCACGCTGCTGGGCGAATACCTGGCCGACCTCCTGGTTGATCGACAACTCGTCGTTGAGTTGAAAACAGCCCGGACGCTGGCGCCTGAACACGAGGCTCAAATCCTCGGTTACCTGAAATCCGCCCACATCGAGCATGGCCTGTTGATCAACTTTGGCTCCTATAAATTTGAGATCCGTAAATTTGCCTGGTCACCCCTGGTTCAATCCGCCCGGGCCGGTGTCCCGCTGACTCCGCCTTTGCGACCCTTGCGTTCCCTGCGGTAAAATCGTCTGGTGGCGGGGTTCAACTTTCACCTTTCCACTAAACCGGTTCTTCCTTCCACTCAGGACATGCCCCGCATCCTCACCGGCATCACGCCTTCCGGCACCCTGCACATCGGCAACTATTTTGGCGCGATGCGCCCGGCCATCGAGCTGCAGGCCGGCGGCGACGCCTACTATTTCATCGCCGACTACCACTCGATGACGGCCATCACCGACGCGCAGGAGCGCATGGCCTTCACGCGCGGCATCGCCCTCGACTGGCTGGCCTGCGGCCTGGACCCGGCCAAGGCCGTGTTCTGGCGCCAGAGCGACATTCCCGAGGTCTGCGAACTTACCTGGCTGATCGGCTCGCTCACGCCGATGGGCCTGCTCGAGCGCGCCCACAGCTACAAGGACAAGATCGCCAAGGGCCTCGACGCCAACTTCGGCCTCTTCGCCTACCCGGTGCTGATGGCGGCGGACATCCTCCTCTTCGACACGAACATCGTGCCGGTCGGCAAGGACCAGAAGCAGCACCTCGAGATGACGCGCGACATCGCGATCAAGTTCAACCTCACCTACGGCGAAACCTTCGTCGTGCCCGTGGAGCGCATCTCTGAAACGCTGGCCGTCATCCCCGGCCTCGACGGCCAGAAGATGTCCAAGAGCTACGGCAACACGATCGAGATTTTCGGTGACGAAAAGGCGCTGCGGAAAAAGATCATGGGCATCGTCATGGACTCGCGCACGCCCGCCGAGCCCAAGCCCGACGCCGACAAGAATCTCGCCGTCCAGCTCCTGAAGCTTTTCGCGCCGAAGGACGTCGCGGCTGATTTCGAAAACCGCCTCCGCGCCGGCGGCCTCGGTTATGGCGACCTCAAGAAGGCGCTGTTCGAGCACTACTGGAATTTCTTCGCCCCGTATCGCGCCAAGCGCGCCGAGCTCGCGGCCAATCCCGATTACGTGGACCAGGTGCTGCGCGACGGCACAGTGCGTGCCCGCGCCGTGGCCGAGAAGACGATGGCCCGTGCCCGGAAGGCGTGCGGCCTGCGTTAAGTTGGTGAAGGGCCTGCGTCCCAGCGGGCCGGTGGGATTTCATCTGCGAACACGGCCCGCAGGGACGCGGGCCCTCCAGTTTGTCATCCTGAGCAAGGCGAAGGATCCAGTCCCTCGTGCATCGACAACCTCGGGATTCTTCGCTTCGCTCAGAATGACAATACGTCATGAGCGAACCCCACTCAGACATCGGCCGGAAACGGCAGCGCGCCATTTATGTCGCCGGCGTGGGCGGACAGCGTCCCGCGGCGCCGGTGGGCCAGGCGGAACTGGCAACGGCCGCGCAGGGAGCAATGTCCTCCGAAGCCTGGGCCTACTTAGCCGGCGGGGCAGGGCGTGAGTCCACGATGGACGCCAACCGCGCCGCGTTCGAACGCTGGCGGATTGTGCCGCGCGTGCTGCGTGACGTTGAGCAACGCGACTTGTCCATCGAGTTGTTCGGCCAACGCCTGCCGTCACCGCTGCTGCTGTGCCCGGTCGGGGTGCTGGGCCTGGTGCATCGCGAGGCCGATCTCGCCGTGGCCAAGGCCGCCGCGGCGCTGCACGTGCCGTATATCTTTTCCAACCAGGCCTCGGTGCCGATGGAAACCTGTGCGGCCGCGATGGGCGATTCACCACGCTGGTTCCAGCTCTACTGGAGCCGGTCGAATGAACTCGTGGCGTCGTTCGTCAGGCGCGCCGAGGCCTGCGGCTGCTCGGCGATCGTGCTGACGCTCGACACGACGATGCTCGGCTGGCGGCCGCGCGATCTGGATCTCGGCTCGCTGCCGTTCATGTCGGGGCAGGGCATTGCGCAGTATACGAGTGATCCGGTGTTCCGGGCGGAGCTGAAAGAAAACGCGTTGGGGTCAACGCGTTCCACCCCGGAGATCAAGCCGCCGCTGAACCTGCCGACCATCGTCACTGCGCTGAAGCAGAAGGCGAATTTTCCCGGGGGGTTGTTCGCGAACCTGACAGCCAGTGATCCGCGCGCGGCGGTGCAGCGCTTCATGACGACGTATTCGCGGCCGTCATTGCAATGGGACGACCTGAAGTTCCTGCGCCAGCATACGAAGCTGCCCATCGTGCTCAAGGGTGTGCTTCATCCCGACGATGCGAAGAAAGCCGTCGAGCTCGGCATCGACGGCCTCATCGTCTCGAATCACGGCGGGCGGCAGATTGACGGCGAGATCGCGTCGCTCGACGCGCTCCCGGCAGTGGCGGAAGCGGTGAACGGCAAGATCCCCGTGCTGCTCGACAGCGGCGTGCGCGGCGGCGCTGACGTGTTCAAGGCCCTCGCGCTGGGCGCGACGGCGGTGTGCCTTGGCCGGCCCTATGTCTATGGTCTCGCCGTTGCGGGCCAGCAGGGCGTCGAGGAAGTCATCGGCAACGTGCTCGCGGAATTCGACCTGACAGTCGGGCTCACGGGTTACGCCAATGTGGGTGAGATCACCCGCGCCGCGATTCAGATCACCGCGTAGTGCGGCTCGGGCAGGGCGGCGATGCGGTTCATGATGCGCTGCGCGGCGGTCTCGTAACGGGCCTTGCCGGCCGAGGGGTCGTCGTAGTCACTGGCAGGAATCGGCGCCCCGAAGACAATCGTGATGGGAGCGCCGAAGCGCGGGAGCTTCGCGCCCTTGCCGTAGGCCACGAAGGAGCCGTAGACGCGGCAGGGCACAACCGGCACACCCGTCTTGCACGCCATGAGGCCGACGCCGGCCTTGGCCTTTTGCAACTTGCCGTCCTGCGAGCGCGTGCCCTCGGGAAACAGCACGACGGCGCGGTCCTCCTTCAGGGCCTGCAGCACCTTCTTGATGGCGCCGATGTCGCCGCTGTCGCGCTCGACGGAGATGGTTTCCACCTGGTCCAGCCACCACGCCAGGAGCCGGTTGTCCCACAGGCTTTTCCGGGCGAAGAAGCGCATCTGCTTCGAAATCTGGCTGCCGACCATCGGCGGGTCCAGGTGGCTGGCGTGGTTCGAGGCGATGAGGAAGGGGCCCACGGTGGGAAAATTTTCCGTGCCGACCACCTCGCCGCGGAACCACATCGAGTGCACGAGGCCCGACAGATAGTGGAAGAAGCCGTAGAACGGCCGCATCTTCAGGTGGTCAGGCGTGCGGGGCATGGCTGAATCAGAGGACAGAGGTCAGACGACAGAAGACAGCCGAACACAACCTGTCATTCTGAGCGAAGCGAAGAATCCAGTTGGACGCCGGTGAAGGGACAAACGCAGAACTGGATCCTTCGCTGCGCTCAGGATGACAGCCAAGAAAGGCTTCCAGTTGGATCATGGTAGCTTTGTGGCGATCAGCGCGGCCATCTTTTCGACGACCTGCTCGAGCGAGATGAAGGTCGAGTCGATGTCGATGGCGCCGGCGGGGCAGGTGAGGGGCGAGGCCTTGCGCGAGGAGTCGAGGCGGTCGCGCTCCGCGATGGAGTCCTGGCCGCCCTCCTTCGCGCGACGCTTGGCGCGCTCGGCCGGGTCGGCGTGCAGGAAGAAGCGGAAGTCAGCCGCCGGGAAAATCACCGAGCCGATGTCGCGGCCTTCCATGACGAGGCCGCGGAAGCCGTGGGCCTTTGCCACGTCCACCTGGCCCCGCTGGTAACCCAGCAGCGTGTGCCGCACCTCGGGGATGGCGGCGTAGTGCGAGACGTGGTCGTTGACGTTCTGCCCGCGGATCTCGCTGCTGGCGGGCTCGCCGCCGATGAGCATCTGGGCCGAGCGACCGTTGAGCCGGGTCGTGAACCTCAGGTCGGCGAGCGCCGCGTTGAGTTTTGCCAGGTCCGTGTGCGGCACGCCGCGGCGCAGCAGCTCGTAGGTGATGTGCCGGTAGAAGGAACCGGTGTCCACGTGCAGCAGGTTGAACCGGTCGGCGAGGATCTTGGACGACGACGATTTGCCGGAGGCGGCGCCGCCGTCGATCGCGATGATGATGAAGGGCGTGATCGCCATGAGTGGCTAAAGAGACGCAGCGCGGAGGCCCGCCAGCAAGTCAAAGAATGCCGGGAAAGTCTTCGCGCAGCAGCCGGGGTCCTTGATCGTCAGCCAGGGCTGGCCGTTCTTCAGCAGGTCGTGGCAGCCGAGGATGGCGAAGCTCATCGCGAAACGGTGGTCGTGGTAGGTCTCGATCTCGACGCCGGCCTTGAGCGCACGCGGATGAATTTCCAGCGAGTCCTCGGTCTCGATCACGTGCTGGCCGAGTTTCCTGAGTTCGGCGGCCATGCCGGCGACGCGGTCGGTCTCCTGCTTGCGCGTGTGGGCGATGCCGGAGATCTTTGTCGGGCCTTCCAACAGCGGCGCGATGGCGGCGAGCGTGAGGAAGGTGTCGGAGAATTCCCGGAAGTTTTGCGTCACGCCGGTCCGTTCCTCCTCGTCCGCACTGAGGAAGCTCACGCCCACCGGGGTGGGCTCCCAATAAAGTCCGGCGGCGCCCATTACCTCGGCAAACGCCAGGTCACCCTGCAGTGTCCCGGCGTAGTTGGGCAGGATGAGGGCGCCGGTGACGACGAGGGGCAGGGCGAGAAAATAGCTGGCCGCCGACGCATCGCCTTCGATGGGGTAATCGGCCGGTTGGGTGGCGAACTGCCGCAGCATCGCCTCGGTCATCGCCACGAAGGGCTTGGAGCCGGCTTCGCCCTTCAGCTTCACGGTCAGCGGCGACTTGGCGCGCGGCGCGACCATGAGCAAAGCCGACAGCATCTGGCTGCTCTCGGAGGCATCGAGCTCGACCTCGCCGCCGCGCAGGCCGGCGGTTTTGAGCGTGAGTGGAAAACTGCCGCTGCTGGCCTTGGCGCCTTGCGACTCGAGCGCTTCGAGCAGAGCCCCAATCGGGCGGCGCCGCATGGCCTCGTCGCCGTCGAAGTGATAGATGCCATCACGCCGCAGGCAGACGAACGCCGTGAGGAAGCGCGCGGCCGTGCCGGCGTTGCCGACATCGATCTTCGCCTCGCGCACGGGGATTTCGCCACCGCGGCCGGCGACGGTAATGGTCAGGGCCTTCTCGTCCGCCACGACCACGAAGCCCAATGCCTGCAGCGCGGCGACCATGATGCGCGTGTCGCGGCTGAAGAGTGCGCCGTGCAGCGTCGTCGTGCCTTGGCCCAGCGCCGCGAGAATGAGCGCGCGATTGGTGATGCTTTTGGAGCCGGGCAGCGTGACACTGCCGCGCACCGGCTTGGTGAAGGGGAGGATCGGAAGGGTGGGCGGGTAAGAGGGCATCGGGCTTCTTGTGGGAGCGACCTTGGTCGCGACAGTCGCGTGCAAGCACGCTCCCACAGGCTGCAGACTAAGGAATGGGGCGGAACTGGTCGCGATAAACCCGGCCGCGCTCGAGGATGGCCTGCACCTCGAACCAGTCGCGGTTCGCGAGCGCGCGTTCGAGGTTGTGCAGCTCCTCCTGGTAGCCGCGGACGGCGCGGAGCACCTCGTCGCGGTTCTGGTCGAGGATGGTCTTCCACAGCTTGGGGTCGCTGCCGGCGATGCGCGTGGTGTCGCGCAGGCCGCCGCCGGCGTAGTTGCGCCAGCGGACGTCGCGCTTGGCCAGGCTGGCGCAAAGGGTGGAGGCCAGCACCTGCGGCAGGTGGCTGATGTGCGCGACGATCTCGTCGTGCGCATCGGGTTCGATCGTGGCGACATCGGCCTCGAGCGCGGTCCAGAAGGAAGCGACGCGCTCCGCGGCCTTGGCGTCGGTCTCGGGCAACGGCGTCACGAACACGGTGCGGCCCTTGAACAGGTCGGTGCGGCCGTGTTCCCAGCCGGTCTTCTCCGAGCCGGCCATCGGATGCGAACCGACAAAGTGGGCGTGGCGGGCGAGCGTCTTGTGGCTCAGGCGGCAGATCTCGCCCTTCACGCTGCCGACATCGGTGATGAGGGCGCCGGCCGGAAGGGCGGGGGCGATCTGCGCCACGAGCGCGGCGATCTGGTCGACCGGAGCGCAGATGACGACCAGCTGGGCCGCCTTGACCGCGTCGGCCGGTGAATCCGCCACGGCATCGCACCACGGCTGGCCCTTGAGCTGCAAGCGCGTCTCGGGCCGGCGGGCCCAGAGGGTCAGGTGTTTCGCCGCCCCAAAGTGCCGCGCGGCCCGGGCCACGGAGGCGCCGAGCAGGCCGGGAGCGAGGATGGCGATGCGGTCAAACACGTGCCCAAGGCAAAACGGCCGGCCCCGGATTGTCGAGCCTGCCGCGAGCGACCCGATAACATGTCATCTAATAGGGAGTGTTTTCAAACCGTCCGAGAAATTGACCACTAATGCTTCGCCTACCGGCTGCGCTTCTTGGAGCGTTCCGCCTGATCGGCTCCACAGTGGGTTTCGGGAGGTCGGCTGATCGCCGACCGCAACAAATTTTCCTCCTTCTCAGCGGCGATTAGCCGCTCCCAGGACCAAAACCGAAGCCGATTAGGCGGAGAGGATTTCAAAGCGCAGCCGGTAGGCGAAGCATTAGTGGTTAGACCAGATCGATGGTTCGGTGTCTCGGCGTTCGTTCAAGGGTTCAACACACCCCCTGATGGCATTGTTACCGGGCGGCCAATGCCGTTGCCTTTTGGCGGGGGGCGCGGTTGGGTGAACCTCGCGATGAATTATGACAAAGTGCCGGAGCTGCCCGATGAGCCGGTGAAACCGGCGGCCCGCCGCGCCGTCTGGCTCGCCGGCGGCCTGCTGCTGGCGGCGGCCGGGGCGGCCTGGTGGCAATTCGGCCGGGATCCGGCCGCGCCCACGGCCGGGCAGGCGCAACTCGCCGGGGACATCAGGGGCCTGGAGGCGCGATTGGAAAAACTGCGCACGGGACTCGCGGCCCTCCCGGAGAATTCGCCCCCGGCCGCGCGCCGCGCGCTGCTCGAGGAGGCCGTGACGCGGCAGGACGAACTAATGCGACGGCGCGTGCCGCCGGCCACGGCCGATGGCGTGCGGTTGAGCGACTGGCAGGCGCAGCTGGCCGACTTCAACGCCAAGGACCTGGGCCGGCAAAGCCGCGAGCTGGAAACGGCGGCCACGGAATTCCTCCGCCAGAAACAAACCGCCGCCGCCATGGAAAAACTGCGCGAGGCCCTGCGGCTCCAACGCGAAATCAACCGCGGCATGTCCGACCGCCAGATGAAAAGCTACGGCCGCGAGGCCATGTTGCAGCAGCAGCTCGAGGATCTCACGGCGGCACCGTTGCTCGCCGAGGGCCAGCAGGCGCTCGCCGCGGCGCGGACGGCGGCGGCGGGCGGCAGTTGGACGGATGCGCTGCGGCTCTACGGCCGGGCGCGCGAGATCCAGCAGCAGCTCAACACCGAGTTTTCCCGTTCGCGGTTCTCCGACCTGATGGCCGACAGCCGGATCGACACGGAGATCGCCTCGCTCAGCGCGACCGAAGCCCTGACGCAGCGCGACGCCTTCCAGCAGCAGGCGGCGGCGGCCGCCACCGCCGGGAAGCTGGAGGAAGCGGACCGGCTCTACGCGCTCGCCGCCGATCGGCAGCAGATCATCAACACCCAGTTTCCGCAGAGCCGCTTCGTGTCCATGGAGTGGCTGGAACAGATCGAGGTCGAGCGGCAGACGCTGCGCGCCCGGCCCGCGATCGAGACGCTGCGCGTAGGCGACGGGGTGGTGACCGGCCACCTGCGGCGGCGCGAACTGTTCCAGGCCCAGCAGCAGCTGGCGGTCACGCGGCAGCTACTGGAGGACGCGATGCGGCAGTGGCCCAAGGCCCGCGGCTTCGACGAGGAGCTGTGCGAGCGGCTGAATTACCTGGCGCGGCGCTCGGCCGACCTCGTGGGGATCCAGGACCAGACCTACGATCTCCTGCTGCCGCTGCCGGGACGTGCGTCCGGCGCGTTGCTGAAGACCGAACTGCCGCAGGCACTCTTTGCAGTCGTGATGAACACCAATCCCAGCCGAAATCCCGGACGCGCGCAGCCGGTGGACTCGGTCAACCACGCCGAGGCTGCGGAGTTTTGCCGGCGACTAGGCTGGGTGTTGGGTGCGCCGGTGCGCCTGCCGACGGTGGCGGAATGCCGTGCCGTCGCGGGCGATCCGGCATTTAAAGACCTGGTCGGCGGCTTGGATGAGTGGCTCGCGTCCGAGGGGAGCGATGCGGCCACCGCACCGGTGCTGACTCCGGGCGGCACGATTCAGGAGACGCCGCGCACGGAGCTCTCTCGCACGACGGGTTTCCGGGTGGTCGTCGAGGTGGACCTGCTGGCGGCGCGATAAGTCTTCTGTAGCGGCGGTCTGTGACCGCCGGACGGCGCTCATAGAGCGCCGCTACAGTTATTTGCCGCCGAGCTTGAGCACGCGGATGAACTCCGCCGGCCGGACCGGCGAGACGGACAGCCGGCTTTGCCGCACCAGCTCCATGGCCTTGAGCGTGGTGTCGGCCTTGAGCTGGGCCAGGGTAACGGGTGTGGCCAGCGCTCGCACCGGGGCGAGCTCGACGGCGACCCAGCCTTCCTCATCGGCGGTTTTGTCGGGGAAGGCGGTCTTCGTGACCTTGGCGAGGCCGACGATGCTCTTGGATTCGCCGCTGTGATAAAAGTAAACCTCGTCGCCGGTGGCCATGGCCTTGAGGTGGAGGCGGGCGGCGTAGTTGCGGACGCCGGTCCAGTCGGTGCGCTTGTCGCGGACGAGGTCGTCCCACGAATAGGTCTCGGGTTCGGATTTCACGAGCCAGTGGTTCATAAAGCTTCTTTCAGCTTACACGCCGGAGGCGGAAAGCAACACCGGTCTTGGGCGGCCGACCGGCGGCGGTCTAGAAAGTCTGCTCCCAGCCAAGCCGGGTGAGGAGGCTCGTCCTGGGTCGGGTGCCGTTTTCCAATTCACGGCTCAGGCCGAGGAGCAGGCGGGAATCGGCGCCCAGCTTGATCTTGCCCGCAACGTTGAGCAGAAGGACACCGCGGGCGAAGGCCGGGTCAATCCGCCCCTTGAGTTCCACGCCCGCCACGACCCGGGCCCCGAATTTTTTCTTGGCGACAACCCCCAGGTCCCACGTGCCGTTCGACTGGGAGGGCAGGGTGCGGCCCAGCGAGGCCCCCAAGATCAGACCGGCTCGCTCGCTTTGCACGCACACTTGGAACTTGGCGGTGTTCTCATCCGCCACCAAGCCACGACTGGCCGAGTCAGATCCGGGATTGCGGAACTCGAATTCCGATTTGAGGGCCACGGCCACCCCGGGCCCCACCTGATCGAGCAGCCGCCACTTGAGGCCGACCGCCGAATTCCCGTAACCCTCCCGGTCGGCCAGGCCGGCCGGAGCCTTGCGGGTCCAGGAGGATTCGTAATTCACCTCCATCCGCTCCGTCGCACCATAAACGAGTTCGAAGGCCGGCCGGTCATCGTCGCGTTCACCGGGCCGTTGCTTTCCCAGCCAGGCAACGGAGGTCTCGAGCCGGCCGGGGCTCACGGTGTTGGTGCCGAGGGTTTGAAAGAGAATACTGGCGCACATGGCGCCGGGAATCAGGCCGAGGGTGATGGCCAGAAAGACCAAAGGACGGGGGCGCAGCATCAGGGGGAAAAGGGCGGGGAATCCCAGCATGAGTGCCGGGGTCGGTGGCAGGTGAGCCCGACAGGTTCGCACCCTTGGGTAAATGGGGCATTAACCGGACCTGAATTTATTTTGAGCCTGGGTCTATCCACTTGGGCGCAAATGAAACCGGCCGTCCGGGCCGCTCTCTAACACTGGGTCCGAGCAAGGCAGAAGGTGCCCTTGAGCCCGAACGACCAAATCGTGCTGTAGTTCTCCTTACCACGCGGCCGATTCCAAGAACCGTTTGGCCCCCTCGAAAGAGGGATGCGCGGGCCCCGCCAGTATAACGTTGTCAACCTCGCACGTGCTTGGTCGGATGCCGCGCATGGAAGAGTTGGACCCCGAACTGCAGAAGAAGGCCCACCGGGCCCAGCTGATTCTCTACGGGGTCATGATTTTCCTCGGCGTCCTGCCCTTTGTCTTGCTGTGGCTGAAAAACCGCGGAGTATTCAACTGATTCGTCGCCCGTGGTATGAACAAAACGCTGATCGTCATCCGGATCGTCTTCATCGCCCTCTGCGCCATCGGGAGCTGGCTGATCTGCTACACCGTGCAGGAGTGGGACACCCACCGCGGGCTCGCCGTGTTCATCGGCCTGATGATCGGCTCCCTCGTGGTGCTGGTCGACCTGATGCTGAAGGGTTTTTCCCTGCGCGGCATGACCGCCCTGACCTTCGGCCTGGCCATCGGCGCGGCCATCGCCTGGCTCATCAGCATCTCGCCGCTGCTCAACCCGCCCCAGGGGCGTGAGTTCAATCAGCAGACGACCTATCTCGTTCAGATGGTGCTGTTCGTGGTCTGCACCTACCTCGGCACCGTCATCGCCCTGCGCGGCAAGGACGACTTCAACCTTGTCATTCCCTACGTGCGGTTCGTGCCACATGAGGTGGACGTGCCGCTGGTCGTCATCGACCCGAGCGCGCTGATCGACGGCCGTATCGCCCGCATCTGCCAGACCCAATTCCTCGGCGCGGCGCTCATCATCCCCAGCTTCGTGCTCACCGAGCTGCAGGCCATCGCCGACTCGCCCGACCCGGTGAAGCAGGCCCGCGGCCGCCGCGGCCTGCAAGTGCTGAACGAGCTGCGCGCCATCAAGCACCTCGACATCCGCATCCACCAGAGCGAGGTCGCCCGCCGCCAGGACATCGAGGCCAAGCTGGTCTTCCTCGCGCAGTCCATGCGCGCCAAGCTGCTCACCATCGACACCAACCTAGCCACCATGGCGAAGTTCCAGGGCGTGACCTGCCTCGACCTGCACGCACTGGAAGCCGCCCTCCGCCCCGAGCTGGTCATCGGCGAGAGCATCGGCGTCGAGCTGCTCAAGCCCGGCAAGGAGGACGGCCAGGCGCTCGGCTATCTCCCTGACGGCTCGATGGTCATCGTGAACAACGGCCGGGCCTTCGTCGGCAAGCGTGTGACCGCCGAGATCATCGGCGTGCTGCCCAGTGCCGGCGGCAAGATGATCTTCGCCAACCTGCTCGGCGAGGTCGACGCGGCCTGAGCCGGCGCGACCGAGGAAATCCCCTGTAGGGTCGCCGCTCGCCGACGGACCGTGCACCGATCACCATCCTTTTTAACACAGAGGACACGGAGGTAGCAGAGGAGTGAGGGTTCCGAACCTCTGTGACCTCTGTGTTTAAACACGCATTTCGTCTGAATGGTCCGGGCACAAGGGCCGACCCTCCATTTGTGCATCCCGCAACTTCCTCCACATTTTCCTTGCCGTCCTAACTGTCCTAGTGCAACTAGGACGGCGTGCTCCCGTTCTCCATCGAACTCAAACCCGGCCTGCCGATCACGGAGCAGGTGATTTTCGCCGTGAAGAAGGCCGTGGTCGGCGGGCAGCTGAAGCCCGGCCAGCCGTTTCCCTCGGTGCGGGTGGTCAGCCAGGAGCTGAAGATCAACCCGAACACGGCGCACAAGATCGTCGCGGCGCTCGTCGCCCAGGGCGTGCTCATCACGACCCCGGCCGTCGGCAGCGTGGTGGCCGAGCACGCCGCGGGTGACCGCGCCGAGCGGGCCGAGCTGCTCGGTGCCGACCTGGAGCGCGTGGTGGTCGAGGCCAAGAAACTCGGGCTGACGCTCGACGAGGTCTCGGCCGGCCTCGCGGCGCACTGGAAGAAACTCGGCCGCAAATAACCCGATGAAATCACTTAAACACAGAGAGCACAGAGTCGGATTGGTTTATTTTCCCTCTCCCTGAGCCCTCTGCGACCTCTGTGTTAAAACTGAATTAGCATTCCCATGAATATCATCGAAACCAACCGGCTGTCGCGGCGCTACTGGCGCAACGAGGCCCTGCGCGAACTCACGCTCACCGTGCCCACCGGCAGCGTCTTCGCCCTGCTCGGGTCCAACGGGGCGGGCAAGACCACCGCCATCAAGGTGCTCATGAACCTCCTCGAGCCCTCGGGCGGCGAGGCCCGCGTGCTCGGCGTGGACACGCGCCAGCTCGGCGAGAAGGAGCGCGCCCAGATCGGTTATATCTCGGAAAACCAGAAGCTGCCTCTCTGGATGACTGTGCAGCAGCTGCTGGATTATTGCCGGCCCTTTTACCCGACGTGGGACGTGGCGCTGGAAAAGACCCTCCTCGCGCAGTTCGACCTGCCGCCCGGCCGCAAGTTGAAGCACTTGTCGCGCGGCATGCTGATGAAGGCGGCGCTGCTCTCGACGCTCTGCTACCGACCCAAGCTGCTGGTGCTCGACGAGCCGTTCAGCGGGCTTGATCCGCTGGCGCGCGATGATTTTGTGCGCGGCATCCTCGAGGCCTCGGAACTCGGCGACTGGACGGTGCTGGTCTCGTCGCATGACATCGAGGAAGTCGAGCGGCTCGCGGACAATGTCGCGCTGCTCGAGGCCGGCCGGTTGAAATTCAGCGAGACCACCGAGTCGCTGCTCGGCCGCTTCCGCCGGGTGGACGTGACCGTGCCCGGCCCGGTGTCGCTCGGCGCGCCGCCGGCCGGCTGGCTGGAGCTCGAGCAGAAGGGTGGTTTGGTGCGTTTTGTCGCCACGAACTTCGCCGCCGAGACGACGGAGAAAGCTTGTCGGGACTATTTTCCCGAGGGCGCCGTGGCGGCGCACCCGATGACCCTGCGGGAGATCTTTGTGACCCTGGCACGCGAAACCCGCGCCCAGCCGAAAGGAGCCACCGCATGAACCTGACGTTGCACATCGTCAAAAAGGACCTGCGCGCGCTCCGCTGGCCGATCCTGCTCTGGATCCTCGTCATCGTCACCAAGCTCGGCATCGGCGTGGCCATGCTTACGGCCGACGGCACGGAAGGCCCGGAGTGGTTCCTGCGGCTGGACATGTTCGCCAAGCTGATGGCGGGCATCGAGTGCGTCTGCTTTGTCTTCATGGCCGCGTTGATCCACGAGGATCTGCTGGTCGGCACGACGGCCTTCTGGATGACGCGGCCCATTTCGGGCGGGCGCCTGCTGCGCGCCAAACTCTTGAGCATCGGGTTGGTCTTCTGGGTTATTCCGGTGCTCGTGTCGCTGCCGTGGTGGCAGGGGTGCGGCTACGGTCTGCGCGAGATTGCCTGGGCGGCGGCCGAGACGGTTGCCCTCCAGGCGATCTTCGTGCTGGTCGGGCTGCTCTGGGCCGTGATCACGGATGGCTACGCCCGCTTCCTGATGTGGGCGCTGCTCATGGTCATCGCCATTCCCTCGATCGGGGGCCTGATCGCCCCGCATTTCACGAAGACCAATGCCGTCGTGACGCCGGAGGTAGGGACTTCCCGAATGTTCGTGATCGTCGCGCTGGCCGTGGCCGGGATCGCCGCCGTCGTGGCCCATCAATTTCTGACGCGGCGGTTCTGGCGGTCGATTGCGATTATCGGCACAACGGTCGGCCTGATCATCATGACGGCGCTGTGGTGGCCGTGGGATTTGCAGATCGCAGCCAAATGGCACGCCTATGGCGAAAGCCGGGTCGAAGCGAACTGGCCCACGACCATCGCACCGGCCGGCCTGACCCTTACACTCGGCAATGCCGACTTGGCGCGGGCGCCGGGTGCGCGCGCGGACAAACCAGCCCAGCTGCGAGTGAACTATCGCGTGGAAGGTCTGCCGGGATCCCAGGCCTTGGTGCCCTACGTGGCCAATTTTTCCCTCGGATGGCCGGATGGCACTGCGGAGAAAGGCTGGAGCTGGGTCCGGCCGGAACAAAGCCTCTCACGGCTTATTACCTATCGCGTCCTGAACCAGACGCCCGCGGAAAAATGGGCGCATGACGATTCGCTGGCGACGCAACACATCCCCGCCGCGACCGCGACGCACCTGGCGGCCAGTCCGGCGACCTACACCTTGAAGGTCCGCTATGGCGTGATGGAAGTGGAGTCGGCAACCAGCGTGCCGCTCCAGTCCGGGGTCCGGACCCGGAACGGATTCCTCGGGGAACGCCTGGCCCATGTGGAAAAAGTGGGCGACCAGCTCGAGGTCACGTTGGTGCGGCACAGCCCGTCGTTGTTCATCAATACCCTGCTGGGCCTCCAGAACTTCGTGTTCGGTGCCGGCCAGCCGATGACCCGGCATTTTCCGCAATACCTGCTGGTCAACCACGCCCATGATTTTTCTGACCGCGGCACCCAGCTTTGGACGCACTCGTCGCGGATCGGCACCGTGGATATCGATTGGCAGACGGTGGCCTATCATGCCACGAAGAAGCCGTCCGGCGGCCGGCCGACCTTGGAGGCCATCAACGCCCTGAACGAGGCGGAGCTGGTCCGGGTGACGCTGCGCGAGCAGATGAGCTTTGCCTACGAGTTCAAGACGGACGCCCTGTCCGCGGAATTCCCGAAACCCTGATGCGATCATCCGCCCAGTTGCCCGCATGAAACTCACCTGGCACATCATCTGGAAGGATATCAGGAGCGAACGCTGGGCGCTGCTGTTCTGGGCGATGCTCTACGTTGCCCAGATCGTATTCGGCTTGGTCACGTTCTACCACGACGAGGTGGGGAGCGACTTCGAGGAAGCGAGCTGGACGGCCAATGTCCTGATGGTCGCGGCGCAGTTTTTCATGGGCTACATCATGGTCGTGCGCCTGGTGCAGGCCGATGCCATCAGCGGCACGCGGATGTTCTGGCTGACCCGGCCGATTTCCGCGGGACGGCTGCTCCGGGCCAAGGCCTGGGGTGCGGTGCTCCTCTTCGGCCTGGGGCCGGTGCTGCTCCTGCTGCCGTGGTGGCTCTACTGCGGCTTCACGGCGAACGATGTGCTGTGGTCGGCGGCCGAGACCGTCGGCTGGCAGCAGCTGCTGATCGCCCCGGCGTTCCTCATCGCATCGCTGACCGAGGATTTCGGCCGGGCGCTGATGTGGGGGCTGCTGTTGGGAATTTCCCTGTTCGGCGGATTTCTCTTTCTGTATTCATGGCGCCTCCTGGTCGGGGAAGGCGGCCATGTCGAGTTGCGCTACAGCGGCCTGTTATTCTCCCGGCTCTGGCTGGCCGCGCTGCTGCTGACCGCTGGCACAGCCGCCATCGCGGCCCATCAGTTCCATACCCGGCGCTTCGTGCGTTCCGTGGCGCTGGCGGTGTCGCTGGTGGCGGCGGTCCTGGTGACCGGGCGGCTCTGGCCGTGGGATTGCACAGTGCTCTTCACGCAGATCAATGATCCCGCACCGGTGCCGGTTATCGCCAACGGGAATGAGTATCGCGACCTGCAACTGACCCTGGGGCCGACGCAGGCCAGCGGGGCATGGCGAAACCCCGGGGAGAAGGAAACCCGGACTTGGATCCAGCAGACGATGGAGGTGCGGGGTGTGCCCGCCGGGTGGGGCCTCGGGGCGGTGCGGCTGCACCAAGCCTGGAGCTGGCCCGACGAGGCCACTCCAGTCGAGAACCAGACCTTTTATTTTGGGGAGTATTCCCAACGACAATTGCGCCGGATTCTTGACCTGCCGGCCTGGCAGGGAGACGCCGAGACGGCCCGCTGGCAGGAGACGAAAAACGCGGAGCGACGGGCCCGCGGAGAGCCGGTCTTCGAGGCGGGGTTGCTCTACTGGAAGCCGCCGACCTCCTCGCCGGAAAACCGCCTGACCCTGTTCGGTCGCACATCGGTATCTGAATCCGTCGTAACGCGGATCCGGGCCCATGCGCCGGTTGGCGTGGCTCAGGTGGAATTGGAGCTCGGCCGCCCGGGGAAATTGTTTGAGCTGCCGCTCAAGCGCGGCGTCGTCTGGTCCGGGGCTTCCCGGGCCTACCGCGTGGGACCGTGGGGAGGACGGGGGGTGAACCGTGCGGATGTGCTGTTGGCGACGGCCCGCCCTTCGGTGCGCGAGAACGGGCTCTGGTGGGCGGACGTGATGGACCGGGCTACCGGGTGGCGGTCCTTCCGCGGCCGGGATGACGAATTCATTGCGGTCAATCGCAGCGACAACACCTTCGACTCCGCGAGACGGAGCGGGGACACCAGCAGATCCGGCCGGATGGTTATTGGCGGGGTGGCCCTGCGGTGGGACACGCTGAATGTTTACAGTGCCAAGGTCATCCGGGACGGCAAGTGGGTGCCGCTCGATCCCGATTGGACCGAGCACGTGACCCTGGCGATGATAAATCCCACGCAGCTGGTCAGGCTAACCCGCGAGATCAAGACGGGGAAATTTGAATTGGAGCCGGACACGACTGGCCAACCCAAGTCGGACAAATCGTTTTAGCCCACCCCGTCCAGCCACGCGCGCAGGTCGGACTCGGATGCGACTTCCCTGAACATCTGGTAGTCCGTCGCGAGCAGCGCGGTGTAGGACGGCTCGGCGAAGCGGCGGCAGTGCAGCAGCACTTTAGCCTTCTGGCCGGGCGCACGCACGAGACGGCCGAGGGCTTGGTTCACTTTCTGCAGGCCGGGAATCTGGTAGACGCGACGGAATGAGACTTCGCGGCCGAAATCGTGCAGGGCCTCCATGCGCGCCTTCTGCACGGCGTTGACCTCGGGCAGGGCGGGGCCGACGACCATCGCGTGGCTCACGCGGCCACCGAGCAAATCAATGCCCTCGGCAAAACTGCTGCCAAGCACCAGGAACAGCGCGTCGCTCAGCGCGACATTCTCCTCGATCCAAACCGTCTGGGCCGTGAGGTCGGGCAGCTTGGGCTGCAAGCCCACGCGCAGGACGGAGCCATCGTGCTCCAAGGCCCGCAACACCGCCTCGGCGTAGGCGTAGGAGGGGAAGAAGACCGCGACGGCCGAAGTCGTCGTGCTCTGTGATTGCAAATTTGAAATCTGAGATGCCGCCGCGGCCTGGTGCAGCGCCTCGACGGTGGCGGCGGTCGTGCCGTAGTAGTTGCTGCGCTCGCGAAACGTGGTGCTGACGCGCAGGTCCACGGCGACATCGTAGGCGCCGGCGCGCCAGGGGGTGGGAGCGTGGAGGGTGGTGTAATTTGTGGGAGCGAGCTTGCTCGCGACAGGGGCAGAGTCGCGAGCAAGCTCGCTCCCACCGGATGCCAAGCCACAAGAGGCCGCAAACTCCGCATAAGGTTGCAGTGTGGCCGACATCAGGATCGCGCCGCCGAAGGCCTTCAAGGTCTCGCCGATGGCCGGCGCTGCGTCCACGCAGGTGAACTCCAGTTCGCCATCGCGCGCCACCCACAGAAGCTTGGTCAGCTTCACGTCGTCGAGAAACTCGGCGAGCTGCCCGAACGACCAGAGCGTCTCCGAATGCTTCGGCCCGAGCGCGGCGTAGTCCAGCGGCTGCGTGCCGACGAGGTTCGCCAGCTTGGCCACATGGTCGTGCACCTCGTGTTCGATGGCGGGGTCGAGCGAGTCGGCCGGCCGCAGCGAGGCGAGCAGGCGGGTCCATTCCTCGAGGGCCAGCACGAGCGTGGCCGGGGCATGCAAGTGGTCGAGCTCGGCCAGCAGCAGCCGGGCGTCGGAGTCGGTGGCGCGGTGCGAGTGGGCGCTGGCGACACGCGAGGGCAGGTTGTGCGCCTCATCAATGACGAGCAACGTCTCCGTCGGGTCGAAACCGGGCTGGTTGTAGAAGAGGTTCCGGTTGTCGGGCGCAAAGACGTAGTTGAAGTCGCCAATCCACACGTCGTTGAAGGCGAGGGAGGCGCGGGTGATCTCGTAGGGGCAGATGCGGGCTTCGCGGCCGGCGGCGCGCAGCGTGTCGAGATCGTGCGGCTGGCGGTCGTCGAGGTAGAACTTGGCCAGTCCGCTGCCTGGCCAACGGTCCGCGCAGTCCTTCAGGAAATCGCAGCCATCGCGCACGCAGTGGAAGGTGTGATTGATGCAATGCTCGGACTTGTTGCGCACCTGCCAGAAGGCCAATCCGCCCGACTGTTGGTAGTCTATTAGACTACCAAAGGCCTGGGGGCCGGCAGTCATCTGCGAGAGCGTGTGGACGACCTGCAACTGGCCGGTGGACTTGCCCGTCAGCCAGATGAGCCGGGCGAACCGGGCGGCCTTCATCTGCCCGAGGGCGAACTCGAGCACGCAGCCCGTCTTGCCATAGCCGGTGGGGGCTTCGAAGAGCAAGGCTTGGGGTCTGGGGTCTAGGGTCTGGGTGCCGGGGAATGCAGCGACCAGATCCTGCTGGATTGTCTCCTGGCCGGCGCGGAGCGAGGGGAAGGCTGGGTGGAAGATCAGCGACCGACGGCGCTCAGTGGCGCGGAGCCGCAGGTTGAGGAACTCGACCAGCGCGTCGAGCTGGTGATGGACGAGCGCTTCGTCGAATGCGGTGAGGGCGATGGTCTGCGCCAGCCCGGAGCCGGCTTCGACGAAGACGAGCTCGGCGCGAACAAGCTTGGAGCGGGGAGCTGCGAGCACGGAGCCGGCAGCAGAGGCGCGGACCAAGACCACGTAGGCGGCTAGCTGGAGGAAATAGGCGGGGTAGTCGGTGCGGAGGTCGGTCTCCTCCGCGGGCAGCGGGCGCATGACGCTCTTGATCTCGCGCAGTGTGTCCCCGACCAGCTGGTCGATGCGGCCGTTGAGCACAAAGGTCCAGCCGCGGTGCGTGATCCGCCCGTCGATCACGACCTCAAACAAGACGTCGGGACGTAAAGTCCCTCCCACGGTAAATTCCTGCTCGGTGCGCGCGCGCAGCTCGTTGTGCCAGTGCTGGCCGAGCTGGGCCCGCCAGATGCCCTGCGGGCCGCCGCTCGCGTCGGCCGGGCCGAGGCTGAAGCCGGCGAATTCGCCGACGCTCAGGCTGACGGTGCGGTTTTCGAGGGAGAAATGCATGCGGGACTCCGCGGATTACGCGGATAAACGCGGATAGGGCAAGGAAGGGAAGGAGCGCCGGTTCAATTGGAGGGCCCAGCTCCAGCTGAGCCCTCCACCAGAAACGGCCCGCAGGGACGCGGGCCCTCCATAGTTACAGCCGGATTTCCGTCTCGGCTCGCAGCCACTCCTCGAGTCGGTGGGTGATGCGCTCCACGGTGGGGGCATCGGCGGTCTGGGCGGCGAGCGGCTGGTTGAGCAGGTGCGCGGCGTGGTCGCGGTCGGCGGCGGCGAGTTGCGGCCACCATTGCTGCTTCACCGGGTAACCCTCGTCGCGGAGCAGGCAGTAAAGCGTCTTGAGCCACACGATGTCGGGCCGGCCGCCGCTGGCGAGAGCGCTGAACGAGGTGCGCAGCAGATCGGCGACGGCCTCGCGGGACTCGTCCGGCACGGGATTGCGGCTGAGCAGCGCCCCGAGCGCGGCGGCGGCGCGGAGCGCATCGTAGGAGCGGCCAATGCCGTCATGGCGCTGGATCAGGCGGTGCTCCTTGATGAACCAGGTGCGGCCTTGGTTGGAGGATTCAAGCCAGAGTTCGGTTTCATCGAAGAGGTCGAGCGGGGTCGCCGTAGCTTTGCCCTGAGGAATGCGGCGCAGGCAGGGCAGCACGCCATCCGCCGCGGCGAACACGGTCAGCTGCTCGAACTTGTCGGAACCCGACGGCTGCTTGGCGAGGATGAACGCCGTGGTCTGGAGCTGCTGGCCGGGCACAGGAAGTGAAAGTGAGGGTGAGAGTGAAAGTAGGATCGATCCCTCTCACTTTCCCTTTCCACTCTCACTCCGCAAGGCCGCTTTCGCTGCGGCCGGGTCATTCCACGTCGGGAGCACGGCGCCGCAGGAGATGACGGTCTTCATGCCGTCGCCGACGGACATATCCAGTTCGATGAGTTCGAGGGCGGGCAGATACATGAAGAAGCCGTTGACCGGGCTGGGGCAGGTGGGGACGAACACGGCCCAGTGGTCGTCCTTGAAGTGCGAGTGCAGCTCGCCCCGGCCGGTGTTAGTGACAAAGCCGATCGTGTAGGCGCCGGCGCGGGGAAATTGCACGAGCACGACCTTGCTGAATTGCGCGCGGTCCTTCGCGCCGAAGGTGTCGATGAACTGCTTCACGCTGTTGTAGAAGCCGCCGATGCCGGGGATGCTCTGAATTATCCGCTCGCCCAGGGCACCGACGAACCGGCCGAGGAAAAGATGGGAAACATAGCCGAGCAGGGTGAGCAGCACGACCACGATGACGGTGGCCAGCACGTCCCAGAAAATGGCGGGCAGGTTGCCCAGCATCGCTGGCAGGTAAGGGGCAAACAGCGGGGTAATCGATCCGCCGACAAAGCCGATGATTAGGCGCAGCGCCCAGACCGTCACGACCAAGGGGGCGACCAGCACCAGACCGGTGAGGAAGGCATTGCGGAGGGACGTGAAGCGGGAGGTGGGCATAAAACGACGCAGTGAAACACAGATGAACCTGGACGCCACTGATTTTTTGAGGGTGCGGGATGGCTCTTACGGTAGGAGGGGCTTTATGCCCCGACTGGATTGAGCGAACGCGCTGAATCGGGGCGTAAAGCCCCTCCTACAATCAAACCAACCGGAACGCCGGCACGGCCTTCGCCGCGCGTAGCAGTTTCATCGCGCGGGCCTCGGCCGCGCGCATGCGGCGCTTCTTCGCCGGCTGCAGGTCGTCGTAACCGGCCAGGTGCAGCCAGCCGTGCACGACGTAGAGGGTGAGTTCGGCGGAGAATTTTCCCTGGAGGGCCGAGCTCCTGCTCGGCCGCGGCCCAGCTGGAGCTGGGCCCTCCACGTAGCGCCAGGCCGTGTCCGCCGAGACGCAAATCTCCCCGGCAAGGCCGGCTTTGGGATCGCCTTCGAAGGTGATGACGTCGGTCGCCGTCGGGTCCGCCATGAAATCGCCGTGGATTTTCGCGAGTGCCGGGTCGGTGAGAAAGACGAGCGAAAGCTCGCCGGCCGGGCAGCCGCCGAGGAATTTCGCGGCGTGGCCATCGAGCACGGCGACGGCGGCCGCGATAGCCCGGCGGTCGAGGCGCAGGCGCGGGTGGCGGTTGGTGATGGCGACGGTGCGGTTCATGGGTTTGGTGGAGGGCTCGCGTCCCTGCGAGCCGGCCCGCAGAGACGCGGGCCCTCCAAAATCAACCCGGCCCGATGGGTTCGGCCGTCCGGGCCTGCTCGTAGGCGTCGATGATTTTCTGCACGAGCGGGTGGCGCACGACGTCGCTCGCGGTGAAATGATGGAACTCGATGCCCGGAATGTTGCGCAGCACGCGCGGCGCCTGCACGAGGCCCGAAGTCTTGTTGCGCGGCAGGTCGATCTGCGTGATGTCGCCGGTGATGATCATGCGCGAGTCGTCGCCAAGGCGGGTGAGGAACATCATCATCTGCTCGTGCGAGGTGTTCTGCGCCTCGTCGAGGATGATGTAGGCGTTCGCCAGGGTGCGGCCGCGCATGTAGGCCAGCGGGGCGATCTCGATGACGCCCTTCTCGGACAACGTCGCGACGTCCTCGGGATCGAGCATGTCGTGCAGCGCGTCGTAGAGCGGCCGGAGATAGGGGAGGATTTTCTCGCGCAGGTCGCCCGGCAGGAAGCCGAGCGTCTCGCCGGCCTCGACGGCCGGGCGGGTGAGCACGATGCGCTGCACCTGGTTTTTCAGCAGCGCGGAGATGGCCGCGGCCATGGCGAGGTAGGTCTTGCCCGTGCCGGCGGGGCCGATGCCGAAGACGATCGGGTTCTTCTGGATGGCCTGCAGGTAGAGTTTCTGGCCGAGGGTTTTCGGGACGATGCTCTTGCGCTGCGTGGCGATGATGAGCGGCTCGTGGACGAGCGCGCGCAGGCTGGCGCCGCCGTCCTTGGCGTAGAGGTCGAGCAAGCGGACAAAATCAGGCGTGCGGACGGCGAGGCCCTGGGTCTTGCCGGTATTAAGCAGGGCGAAAAATTCCTCGGTGCGCGTGACCGCTTCGCCGGGGCCCTCGACCTTCAGCCAGTCGTCCCGGGTGGTGAGCCGGCAGCCGAGGGCCTTTTCCACGCGGGCGAGGTTGTCCTCGTTGCCGCCATAGAGTTGGTTGAGGTGGCGGGCGTTCGGGTATTGGAGCGTCTTGGAGTCGGGCACGTTTTCAGAGGACGGACGGCGGAGGGTAGAGGACAGGTTTTTTATCTGTCATCCTGAGCGAAGCGAAGAATCCAGTCGTGGAGCGAGGAACTGGATTCTTCGCTGCGCTCAGAATGACAAGTCGGGGAAATGCAATACGGGTGACACACGGCTATGTCTTGGACGATAGTTGGTCGGCGATTTCCTTCAGGCGCGCATACATGGCGGCGAGGGACTGCGGGAGCACGCGGGTCTGGCCGATGACAGGCATGAAGTTCGTGTCGCCATTCCAGCGCGGGACGATGTGGGCGTGCAGGTGCGGGATGCTGCCGCCGGCGGCGGCGCCGAGGTTGAAGCCGACGTTGAATCCGTTGGGGTTGATGGCGGTGCGCAGCACTTCCTTGCCGAGGATGATCTCGTCCATCAGGTCGGCACGCTCGGCGTCGTCGAGGTCCGCCAGGTCGGTGGCGGCGCGGAAAGGGATGGCGAGCAAGTGGCCCGGGTTATAGGGATAGCGGTTGAGGATCAGGTAGGACAGCGGGCTGCGGTGGATGATGAGAGCGGTGGCGTCGTCGCCCAGCTTGGGCAGCTCCGCAAAGACGTTCGCGCCCTCGGGCAGGCGGGGCGCCTCGATGTATTCCATCCGCCAGTAGGCGTGCAGGTGGTCCATGTTCCGGGGCAGGCTTGGCCGGTGGGGCGGGGATGTCAAAACCGGGATTGGTGGAAGGTGGGACGACGTGGGCGGCGAGCTCGCTCGCGCATGAGGGCATCGCAACCTGCGCGAGCGAGCTCGCCGCCCACCAAACACGGATTGATCCGATAATTTGTAATATAATAGATTACAAATTATCCCGGGTCATTCGGAGGCGGGATGCAGTGATCCTGCCCGACAGCTCCGCCCTTGCGCCACGTAGGCCGGCCGCCAAGCTGGTGGCCCATGCTGACTGAATTTCCCCAGGTGAAGCAGGAAGGCGGGGCGAACCTCCGCCGCTGGTTCGAGGGCGACGGCTTGGAGCTGATCGTGTGGTATGACCGCGCCCGGGCGCCCGAAGGCTTCCAACTTTGCTATCAGGCGGACGACCAAAAGGAGCGCGCCATCACGTGGCGGCCGGGCCAGGGTTTCAGCCATGCGTTGGTGAAAAGCGGCGATTCGCGACCGGACAAGAACATGACGCCGATCCTCGTCGAAGACGGAGCCGTGCCGTGGGACCTGGTCGCGACGCGGTTCGCGCAGCAAAGCGCGGGCTTGGAACCGGCGGTGCGGGACTACGTGTTGAAGGCACTCAAGGGGAGAACGGTTTGAGTGACCCGCATCTCCTCTGGTTCGTCGTGCGGCCGGCGCCCGTGCTCGGTTTGCTCGCTGGCGAAGGTGATTGGCAAACCGCTAATCTCCGCTAATCAGCGCTAATGATACCGAAAGGCTTGCTCAGCATTAGCGTTAATTAGCGAAAATCAGCGGTTGAATGGATCAGGCATTGAAATCCTCCAAGCCCCCTGCGTCGTTCCTGGCTGCCCTGGGTTTGTCGGCGGGTTTCATGGCCTTCGTCGCGTGGGACCAGTCGCACTGGTGGAGCCGGAAGGAGGATTATTCGTTCGGCTGGCTCGTGCCGCTGTTCACCACCTATGTGGTGTATGACCGCTGGCCGCAGTTGCTCGGGCGCTTGCGCGCGGCGGAGACCGGCCCGGCCAGTGCGCGCTGGGTGCAATGGACGCTCAACTCGGCGGCGGGTCTCGGGTTGCTGGGCGGCGCGCTGTTTTTCCTGCTCGGGGCCTTTTATCGCGCCGGGGCGGGCACCTCGCAGCCCGGCACCTTTGCGCTGACGCTCGGCATGGTGGCGATCGTGCTGCCGCTGATTTATTTCAATGCACCCGTGCCAGGTGGAGGGCCCGCGTCTCTGCGGGCCGGCTCGCAGGGACGCGAGCCCTCCAATTTTAAGGCCCTGTTCGCCGACGGCCGCTACCGCGTGGCGGCGCTGTTCATCTTTCCCGTGCTGGTCTGGCTGATCTCGGCGCCGCTGGTGTCGGC
>JANYAM010000157.1 GCA_025361365.1 Opitutus sp.
CGCGGCGTAAAGCCGCTCCTACAGTTGCCAGAGAAGTTTTCATCGGCCACCTCCGAGGACCACGAGCAGCACCAGCACGACGAAGGCGAGGGCGAGGACGCGCAGGTAACCGTGGGCGTCACCGGTCTGCGCTTTCGAATAGGATTGGCCGGCGCCGCGGAGTTTCTCGCTCGTGGCGTTGAAGCCGGCGTTGAGGCCGTCCTCGTCGTTTTCCAGACCCATCACGCCGGTGAAGCGGGCGAGCCGCAGGAGAAAACCGATGAGGCCGTCGAGCACCCAGTGGTCGAACCCGGCGGAGAACGCGGCGAAGGCGAGGTTCGCGCGGCCGACGGTGGCGGCGTAGAGTTCGTCGAAACCGAAGCGCGCGGCGAGCGCGGCGAAGACGGACGGCGAGGCGGTCTCGAGCGGGTCTTTGGCGGTCGCGGACTGGCGGAGCTTGCGGCCGTAGATTGCCCAGCCGGCGCCGAGGCCGAGTGCGACGAGAATGGTCGACAGGCCCATGAGGCCGTAGGAGGCGGGCTCAGGCTCGAGGCCGGGGGAGAGCTTTTCCTGCAGCCACGGCCAATAGGGCGTGCCGAGGAAACCGAGGCCGACGGCGAAGAAGGCGAGGATCGCGAGTGGCGCAGTCATGGCCGGGCCGTTCTCGTGGGCGTGGGCCGCGTTTTCCGAGCGGGGCGAACCGAAGAAAGTCTCGGCCATCAGGCGGGTGTTGTAGAAGGCGGTGAGAACGACGCCGATCACCGCGGCGTAAAAGGGCAGGTGCGAGACCTCCCAACCGTGCGCGGCGTGCAAGATGGCCTCCTTGGACCAGAAGCCCGAGAAAAACAGCGGCACGCCGACCAGCGCCATCGTGCCGATGGCAAACGTCACGTAGGTGACCTTCATCTTTTTCGACAGCCCGCCGAGCTGGCGGATGTCCTGCTCGTGGTGCGCGGCGTGGATGACCGAGCCGGCGCCGAGGAAGAGCAGGGCCTTGAAGAAAGCGTGCGTCAGCAGGTGGAAGATCGCGGCGACCCACGAGCCGACGCCGAGGGCGAGCATCATGTAGCCCAGCTGCGAGACGGTGGAGAAGGCGAGGATACGCTTGATGTCATTCTGCGCGGTGGCGATGACGGCGCCCAGCAGCGCGGTGATCGCGCCGATGAAGGCCACGACCGTCAGGGCGTGCACGGGCACATTGGTCAGCGCCTGGTCGGCGGTCATCAGCGGATAGACGCGGGCAATGAGGAAGACGCCGGCGGCGACCATGGTGGCCGCGTGGATGAGCGCGGAGACGGGGGTCGGGCCCTCCATTGCGTCGGGCAGCCAGACGTGCAGCGGGAACTGGCCGGACTTGCCGATGGCGCCGCAGAAGAGCAGCAGGCCGACAGCGGTCGAGACGGCGAGGCCGCAGGGCAGGAGGAGCGAAAGGTTCGCCAGCGCGGCCGGCTCGAGGAAACCGGCGCCGCCATCGTAGAAGAGCAGCGTGCCCTGCGCGTCCTGCAGCCAGAGCAGGCCGAGCAGGAAGCCGAGGTCGCCGATGCGCGTCGTGATGAAGGCCTTCTTGGCGGCGGCGGCGGCCGCGGGCTTGTGGAACCAGAAGCCGATGAGGAGATACGAGGCGAGGCCGACGAGTTCCCAGCAGACGAAGAGCAGCAGCAGGCTGTTGGCGACGAGCAGGCCGAGCATCGCGGCGGCGAAGAGACTGAGGAAGCAGAAGAACTGCTTGGCGTTCGCATCCTCCTTCATGTAGCCGGTGCTGAAGATGAAGATCAGCAGTCCGACGAAGGTGACCATCACGCACATGAACGCGGTGAGCGGGTCGAGCAGGAAGCCGAGACGAAGTGCGCCATGGCCCAGGTCGAACCAGTTGAAATTGAAAACCTGATGGGCGGCGGGGTCGGCGAGCGCGCCAGAGAGGGCGAGGACGGCGAGCAGGAGGCTCGCGACCATGGCGCCGATCGCGGCGGCCGCGGCGAGGGTCCGGCGACTCCGCGGCGCCAGCGCCCCGACCACCGCGGCGGCCAGCGGCAGCGCGGGAATGAGCCAGAGGTATTGAGCGGCGAGAGTCATGAACAAGACCCGGAATTAATGGCCACAAAAGAGCACAAAAATGACTGAGCCTGCCGGAGGACACTTGCGTCGCGCCCATAGGCGCGCGGAACATCGCCGAGGCTGGACGGATCCCTTTGAGGCTTTTTATGGCAATTCATGGTTCAGCCTTTCAGGGAATTGGCGTCCTGCAGCCGGACGGACTTGCGGTGGCGGTGGACGGCGATGACGAGGGCCAGGCCGACAGCGGCCTCGGCCGCGGCGACGGCGATGGCGAAGAGCACAAAGATGACCCCGGTGCCGGCGCCGGGGTGCGGGCCGTAACGCCAGAACGCGATGAAGTTCAGGTTGGCGGCGTTCAACATCAGCTCGATGCCGAGCAGGACGAGGATGGTGTTGCTGCGCGCCAGCGCGCCGGCGAGCCCAACGCAGAACAACAAGCTAGAGAGGACGAGGCAGGCTTGCAGCATGCTCATGGCGCGGGGTCCTCCGGCTTGTCGACCGCGGCGATGACGATGGCGCCAAGCAGGGCGACAGTGAGGATGACGCCCACGATCAGGAGGGCGGCGGCATATGGACCCATGAGCTGGAGCCCGAGTTGCCGGACAGTGAGGGCCGCCGGGGAGGGAGCGGCGGGCACGTCGAGCGGCGTGCCGAAAATCGCACCGAGCAGCACGCCGCCCACGCCGCCCGCGGTAATGATGCTGCCGACCACGCGCTTATAGGAATCAAACTCCACCGGCGCGGCGGTCGCGCCTTGGCGGGTCAGCAGGACGGCGAAGAGCACGACCATCGAGACGGCGCCGACGTAGACGAGGACCTGCGCGAACGCGACGAACTCGGCCCCCGCCCACAGGTAGAAGGCGGCGATCCCGGCCCAGGCCCCGGTCAGCAGCAGGGCGCTGTGGATAAGGTTGCGCGACAGCATCGCCGCGGCGGCGGAGCCGAGGAGCACAAGGGCGATGAGGAGAAGCGCGAAGCTCATGCGGCGTAGCGATAGGTGCGCGGCGCGTAGCCGGCGGTGAGCCGGCGGCCGAGCAGGAAGAAAGGCACGATGACGATAGCGGCCGAGATGGCCCAGCGGGCGAGTGCGAGCGGGCCAGTCCAACCGGAGGTCAGGGCCCAGAAGGCGGCGTTGCCCAGGTTGAGCAGCGCGAGCGGCACGAGGAATTGCCAGGCCAGGCGCGTGAGCTGGTCGATGCGCAGGCGGAGCAGGGTGCCGCGGATCCAGATGAAGAACACGATCATGCCCGCCAGCTTGCCCATGAACCACAGCCAGGAGGGGATGAACTCGAGGAAGGCGCACGGCGCCTGCCAGCCGCCGAGGAAGACGGTGATGCCCAGGCCGCTGAGGGCGGTGAGGCCGAAATACTCGGCCATGAAGAAGAGCGCGTATTTGAAGCCGGAGTATTCGGTGAGGTGGCCCGCGATCAGCTCGCTCTCGGCCTCGGGGAGATCGAACGGCGAGCGGTTGCTCTCGGCCAGGGCGGCGACGAGGAAAATGAGGAAGCCGGCGAAGCCCCACGGCGTGAACACGTGCCAGTGCGGGAGGACGCCCCAGGTCCAGCCACCCTGCGCGAGCGCGATGTCGCGGGTCGAGAGCGTGCCGGTGACGAGGACGACGGGGACGACAGACAGGATGAGCGGCAGTTCGTAGCTGATGAGCTGGGCGAGCGCGCGCATGGCGGCGAGCAGTGAGTATTTGTTCCGGCTGCCCCAGCCGGCCATGAAGATGGCCAGCTCGGTGGCCGTGCCGGCGGCGAAGAAATACAGGATGGCCGCGTCGAGCTCGACCGGGATCAGGTAGCGGCCAAAGGGCAGGACGGCGAAACCGAGCAGGGAAAACGCCACGATGACGACCGGGGCGAGGAAGTGCAGGACCTGGTCGGCAACCGCGGGGACGATGTCTTCCTTGGTGATCGCCTTGATCGCGTCGGCGAAGGGCTGAGTGAGGCCCCAGAGTTTGAGGGTGCGGAACCAGGGCAGGCCGCTGCGGTTCGGGCCGAGGCGATTCTGCAGGCGGGCGAGGAGTTTCCGCTCGGCGATGGTGGTGAAGGCGAAGAAGAGGCCGAACACGGTGAGGATCGCCGTGATCGTGAGCAGGTGATGCACGAGCCACTGCAACGCGACCGGGAAATGGCCCACGATCCAGTCGCGGAAAAGAAGCGGCGCGCGTTCGAGGAAGGAGTCGGTGGCGACGACGCTCATGGGGCGGTCCCTCCTTCGGCCGGCTTGGGTGTAGCCGGCCTCGGTGAGGCCGGTCCGGGGTCAGCGACCCCGGCTACAGGAGTTGTCGGCTTCGGCGCCGCGGCCTTCGCGGCGGCGGCAGCCTTGGCCTTTTCCGCGGCGGCCTGGCGCTCGGCGGTGAGCCGGCCGTCCACCTCGGCGGCCTCGGTCGGGCGGATCTGGTGGAAATATTCGTTGGGCTTGGCGAGCTGCTCGCGGTTGAGCAGGAGGCCCTCGAACCGGTTGGTCGCGGCGACTTCGAAGACATGGTCCATCTTGATCGCGTCGAACGGGCAGACCTCGACGCAGAGCTGGCAGCTCATGCAGACGGCGGTGTCGATGGCGAAGACGGCCGGGTAGAGCTGGGGCTTGCCCGTGGCGTCGGGCTTCTTGTCCTTGCTCTTCTCAATGTAGATGCACTGCGGCGGGCACTCCTTCTCGCAGATCTGGCAGGCGACGCAGCGCAGCGTGCCCATCGGGTCGGTGGCGTTCTCCGTGACGAGGAAGGGAAAGTTGCGGTAGGCCTCGGGGAGTTTCGCCGGCGTGTCGGGATACTCCTGCGTGACCATCCGCGCCGGGTCATGGTAGCTCCCCACGAAGTTTTTCGCGGTAACGCCGAGGCCTTTGAGGATGCCGGAGCCGAGCATGGGGTTAGCGGTCCACTTCGCCGAGGACGATGTCGATGGAGCCGAGGATGACGACGGCATCGGCGATCGTGTGCCCGAGGCACATTTCCTCGAGCAGGGTGAGGTTGATCAGCGACGGTGGCCGGACGCGGTAGCGCCAGGGATTCGGCGAACCGTCGCTGATAAGATAAAAGCCGAGCTCGCCCTTCGGGCTCTCGAGGCGGCCGTAGGCCTCGCCGGCCTTCGGGCGGAAGCCGCGAAGCTTGGCCTTGGGGTCCATGATGGGGCCGGCCGGGAGGGTCTTGAAGGCCTGCTGGAGAATCTTCACCGACTCGCGCATTTCGAGGATGCGCATCATGTAGCGGTCGTAGGTGTCGCCGTGGGCGCCGAGCGGCACGCGGAACTCGAAACGCGGGTAGAAGCCGGTGCCGTCAACCTTGCGCAGGTCGTAGTCGACGCCGCTGGCGCGGAGGACGGGGCCGGTGATGCCGGCGTTGATGGCGTGCGCCGCGGCGAGGCGGCCGACGCCCTGGGTGCGGGCGAGCAGGATCTCGTTGCCCGTGAGCATCGTCTCGTATTCGTCGAGGAAGCGCGGGAAGTTGTCCACCAGCGCCGACGCGGCGGCGAGCCACTCGGGGGACGGATCGACGCGACAGCCGCCGAAGCGCTGGTAGTTGCACATCATCCGGGAACCGGAGAGGGACTCGAAGAGGTCGAGGATCTTCTCACGCTCGCGGAACGCGTAGAGCAGCGGGGTGAACGAGGTGCCGAGGTCGTTGAACAGGAATCCGACCAGGCACGAATGGTTCACCAGCCGCGTGAGTTCCGCCATGATGATGCGCAGATACTGGGCGCGGTCGGGCACGGCCTGACCGGAAAGTTTCTCTACCGCGAGGGCGTAGGCCCAGTTGGTGGTCATCGAGCAAAGGTAGTCGAGGCGGTCGGTGTAGGGCATCGACGAGAGATAGCTCGTGTTCTCCGCGATCTTCTCGTGGTTGCGGTGCAGGTAGCCGAAGACGGGCTTCAGCTTGACGATCTGCTCGCCGTCGAGGGTGACGACCATGCGGAACACGCCGTGGGTGGACGGATGCTGCGGCCCCATCGAGACCTCGAGGAGGTCGCCATGGAACTCGTCGTGCACGGCCCGGACCGTCGGGCCGGAATTGGCGGGGAAGAGGCTCATGGCTTGGCCTCCGGGGTCGGGGTGGAAGCCGCGGGCGGCGGGGCCGGATAGTGCGCTTTGGCCCGCTCGTGGACGTCGCCGTGCGGGGTGGGCTCCCATTCGAAGTCGTCCGGCGCGACGTAGTCCTTGCGCATCGGGTGATCCTTGAACTCGTCCCACATCAGGAGGCGGCGGAGGTCGGGATGGCCGGCGAAGACGATGCCGTAGAGGTCGAAGATCTCGCGCTCCTGGAAATCCGCAGAGCGCCAGACCGGCGTGAGCGAGGGCAGGGTGACGAGGTCGCTGCGGTTGCCCGTGCGCAGGCGGAGAATGACGGAGCCGTGCTTCCGGGCCATCGAGTAGAGATGATACACGGCTTCCAGGTAACCGGGCTGGAGGCGCTTGGTCTTTTCCTCGACGACCTTGTCCGGGCCGCCGGCGGGGTCGGGCACCGATTTCTTCACGATGTCGGTGATTTCCTTTTCCGGCCAGTCCACGCCGGTGACGTTCGAGCAATAGTCGAGTTGCAGCATCGGGTCGTCGCGCAGGAAGCGGGCGATCTCGGGGGCGGAAGCGGGATCGAGCAGCAGCGAATGTTCGGCCGCGGAACCGGGGTTCACCACGATCGCGACCTGCGCCGCGGGGAAGCGGGCGAGAAGGCGGTCGCGGATCTGCTCGAGATTTTCCATGGGTCAGGCTTTGCGCGGCAGCACCGGGGCGGTGAAGAGGGCAGGGTTGCTCGGCGGCTGCAGGTCGTGCGCGCCGTAGTCGGGCACGGGAAACTCGCTGGCCGCGTCCGGCTGGAGATGGCGGGCGGCCTGCGGGCCGGAGACGCGCTCGGCGCGGATCTTCTCCTGCAGCTGGGTCAGGCCGTGGAGGAGGGCCTCGGGGCGCGGCGGGCAGCCGGGGATGTAGATGTCCACGGGGATGAAACGGTCGATGCCCTTGAGGACGTTGTAGCCCTGCTTGAAGGGGCCGCCGGAAATGGCGCAGGCACCCATGGCGATGCAGTATTTCGGCTCGGGCATCTGGTTCCAGAGCCGGACGACCTGCGGGGCCATCTTCTTGGTGACGGTGCCGGAGACGATCATGAGGTCGGCCTGGCGCGGCGACGGGCGGAAAATCTCGGCGCCGAAGCGGGCGATGTCGAAGCGCGCGGTGGCGGCGGCGATCATCTCGATGGCGCAGCAGGCCAGGCCGAACTGGAGGGGCCAGATGGAATTGCTGCGGCCCCAGCCGTAGAGCTCCTCGAGGCTGGTGAGCAGGATGCCGTGGCGGCGCAGGTCCTCGCGCTCGGCATCGGAGATGTTGCCGGCGGCCGGGAAGGGAGTGAACGGGGGCGGGGCGGGGGTGTCGCTCATGTCATTTCCATTCGAGGTGCCCGCGGTGCCAGGCCCAGACGAGTCCCTCGACCAGGAGGAGGATGAAGACGAGCATGGCCAGCAACGCGCCGCCCGGGAGACCGGTGAAGGCGACGGCGAAGGGCAGGAGAAACAGCACCTCGACGTCGAAGATCAGGAAGAGAATCGCATACAGGTAATAGTGGGCCTTGAACTGGATCCACGAGTCGCCGGTGGACTCCAGGCCGCATTCATAGGTGGCGTTCTTGCGCGGGCCCGGCTTGGCCGGCTGAAAGAACCGCACCCAAAGCCAGGCCACCGCGAGCATCAACAGCGGGAACGCCAAGGCGACGCCGAGGAAAAGAGCCAGGAATGCGTGGGGATGATCGCTCATGCGGCTGCTGATTGGAGGTCCTTAGCTTCAAGGGCTTGGGTCCGCACCGCAACGGTTAAGCCCGCGTGTTCCTTGGTAGAAACTGGGCGTCTTTTGCCCTGATGCCGCCGGCGCGCCTCTTTCCCCGGAGTCTTCCCGGCCAAGATACGCGCAGCAACGGGCAAATGATGAAGAGAGGGCGGCGGCGCGGCCTGCTACCCTCAGGTTCCAACCCACAACCCCCTCCCATCATGGCCGCTATCTCTGATCGCCTCGCTCTTAACGTCGCCGGACGCTTTTTTGTCGATTCCAGCTGCATCGATTGCGACCAGTGTCGCACCGAAGCGCCGGATTTCTTCGCCCGCGACGGGGATGGCGGCACCTCCTATGTGAAACGCCAGCCGGCCACCCCGGAGGAAATCGCCCAGCTCGAGGCGGCCATGGGCAACTGCGCGACCGCTTCGATCGGCGACGAGACAGCCGGTTGAGCCGGACTATTTCTTCGGCCAGGGCAACGACTCCAGGTCGACATTGCCGCCGGTCAGGATGAGGCCGGCTTTCCGGCCGGCGAAGGTAAACTTGTTCTCTATCAGCGCGGCGTAGGGCACGGCCGCGGATGGCTCGATGACCAGGTGGAGCTGTTCCCAGAGTTCGCGCATGGCGGTGACGATGGCCTCCTCGGACACCGTCACGATGTCGTCCACGTATTGCCGGATGATGGGAAGGTTGATTTTGCCGGTGCAGTTGGTGCGCAGGCCGTCGGCAATGGTGGCCGGCGTGGGAATGGAGATGCGCTTCCCCGCGCGGAACGACTGGGCGACATCATCAGCCACCGCCGGCTCGACGCCGATGACCTTGATGCCTGGCTTAAGCAACTTGGCCGCGAGGGCGGTGCCACTGAGCAATCCGCCGCCGCCGACGGGGCAGAGCACGAAATCGAGATCGGGGACTTCCTCCAGGAGTTCAATCGTGGCCGTGCCCTGGCCCGCGATGACGCGGAGATCATCGAATGGATGAACGAGAACGGCGCCGGTTTCCGCGGCGAGCTTGGCGCAGGTCGCCTCGCGGGCGTTCAGGCCGGGTTCGCAGAAGGTGATCAGGCCCCCGAAACTCTCCACATTCCGGACCTTTGATTGCGGCGAGCCCTGCGGCATGACGATGTGCGCCGCGATGCCGCGCAGCCGGGCGGCGCGGGCGAGGGCGGCGGCATGGTTGCCGGACGAGTGGGTGACGACGCCCCGGGCGGCCTCCGCGTCGGTTAGCGAGAAGACGGCGTTGCAGGCGCCGCGCGACTTGAAGGCGCCCGCGGCCTGGAGGTTCTCGCACTTAAAGCTCAGCCGCGCGCCGCGCGCCAAGTCGAGTGCCTCGCTGGTAAGGACCGGCGTCCGCTTGATGTAGGGACGGATGCGGTCGTGGGCGGCGCGGAGGAGGGCGAGGTCGAGAGACATGAGCAATTCAGGGGAGAAGATTTAACCACGAAACACACGAAAGACACGAAAAACAAACCGAGTCCTGACCGGCTCTTTCTTTCGTGTATTTGGTGTAATTCGTGGGGACCGTCCGGGATCGGGTTTGATTTTGGATCAGGTGAGGCTAGTTTCGCGGTCATGACCGTCAAAAAGCTTCTCCACACCCGCATGCGGGTAAATGACATCGAGCGCACGGTGAAATTCTACGAGCAGGCGTTGGGGTTGAAGGTTTCGCGCCGGCATACGTCGCCCCGCGGGGCACAACTGGTGTTTCTGGCGACGCCGAACAGCGCCGAGGAAATCGAACTCTGCCAGATGCCGGCCGGCAAGTCGCCGCCGGTGGTGGTGCAGCCGGACCTCATGCACCTCGCGTTCGAAGTGGACGACATGACGGCGTTCGTCGCGGCCCTCGAGAAAAACGGTTTCAAGCTCAGCGACGGCCCGAGCGGTGGCAGCACGGGTAATGTGATTGCCTTCATCGACGCTCCGGAGGGCTACGAAGTGGAGCTGATCCAGAAGGCGAAGTGACCGCGGGCCCGGACAGCGCAGCGGCCGGGCGGGGCTGGGTTGATGCCTGGCCGGATGCGCTGGCCTTCGTCGCCGGGTTGGGCCTGGCGTGGTATTTCCAGTGGGAGACCCGCGACCTCGTGTGGAGCCTCTGGCTTTCGAGCCTGCTCGTCGGCTATGCAATGATCGTGTGGGACATTTTCGGCCCCGGGGCAACGATCGCGCGCGCGGTGTGGCAGGGCCGGAAGGATTTCGCCGCGGAGCCGAAGGGGCCGGCCATCGCCGGTGGCGCGGTGCTGCTGGTGGGCGGGTTGTTCCTGCTGGCGTTCTTCACCGTGCACTTCGGTGGCTTTCATTTCGTGCACTCGGTTTTTCTCAGCGCGTTCTTCCCCCTGGTGCCGACCAAAAACAGCTGGCCCAACGCGGCACTCTACCTGCAGGTGTTACGCGACTACTGGCCTTTCGTGCTCGTGGCGGCGGTGGCCGAGCGCAAGGCGTTCCGACTCACGCCGGCGGAACCGGCCGGGCCGGAAGACACCGCGGTCACGGCGGAAGCGATCGCGGCGCGCAAGGCCGGGCAGGCCAAGGCGGCGTTCGGGGGCGACGGCATGATGGCGCCGTATAAGAACGTGGTGCGGCTCCACTGCCTGATTTTCTTCTTCGCCGCCGCGCACTTCGCGAAGCTCGACAACTTCCTGGTCTACGCGGTCGTCTATGCGGTTTATTTTTTCCCCTGGCGGCTGGTGGGGAAACAGGCGGCTTAGCGCCCGCCATGCCTTCGCTCCCACGCGAAGAGATATTGCTGGGCGAGGCCGGCGAGCGGGCCGAAGTGGGTGCGGCCGAAATGCGCCACCGGGGCCGGCTTCCAGCCGGTCAGGCCGTAGCGGCGGGCGAGGGACTTCAGCACCCAGGTGTCCACGGGAAAGGCTTCCAGCTTGGCGGCGCCGAAGAGCAGGACGCAGTCGGCGACTTTTTCGCCAACGCCGGGCAACTCGAGCAGCCGGGCCTTGGCGGCGGGGTAGGGCAGCTGTTCGGTCTCTTCGAGCCAGCCGGGGCGCGCGGCGATGAACTGCGCCGTGCCATGAATGTATTTGGCGCGGAAACCGAGCAGGCAGGGGCGAAGATCTTTTTCGGGCACGACGGCGAGCTCGGCCCAGGTCGGCAGGCGGTGGTGGCCGGGGGCGATGAGCGCGCCATGCCGTTCCGCCAGCAGCACGCACATCTGCTTGATCTGGACGATTTGTTTCGTCGCGCTGCAGAGGAAGCCGAGCAGGGTTTCACCGAGGGGCTGGCGCAGGATCCGCAGCCCGGGGAAAGCGGCCAGACATTCCGCCAGATGGGCGTCGCTGCGCCACGGAAGCGAGTCCGTGAGCGCGGCCCAGTCGCGATCGAGCCCGAGGTAGCGGGGCAGGGCGGAAGCGACGGCGGACTGGAGCGGGGTGGGCGCGCGCCATTGGAGCGAGCCGTCGTGCAACCGGAGTTGCGCGATGCAACCGGCCCAAGTGCCGGTCCAGCTATCGTCCGCCCACCGCCACCTAAAACTTTGGCCGCCGTCCAGCGTTTCGGCGAGGACCTCCGGCGTCAGCCGGAGCGCGAGCGGCTGCCACTCAGACCACGCCACAGAGTTGCCGGTGTGTGTCATCCTGAGTGAAACGAAGGATCCATTCTGCCGACAACGACTGGATTCTTCGCTGCGCTCAGAATGACAGAAGGGAGCCTATTTGGCCGCCGGCTTTTCCCAGAGGTAGCTTTTCTCGGAAGCGAGCACGCGGCCGTCGTCGGCCAGGACCTGCACCTGCCAGGCGACGGGTTGGGACTTGGCATTCTGCCAGGCCGGCCCGGTCAGGCCGAGTTGGAAGAAGGCCGACCCGGGTTTGAGCTCGGCGGGGAAGGTCGTGGTGTGCGGGGTGGGCGAACCCGGCTCGATGAGCTGGAGCTGAAACTGCACCTGGCGCGCGGCGCCCGGGTTGGCGACGCGGAGTTGGAAGTAGAAGCCGGCGCGCTGTTCCGGGTTCGTGCGCAGCACGGTCTCACCGCCGGTGTTTTCCCGGCCGGTGAAGTATTCGGAGATGCGCTTGAAGGAAGCGGCGTCGCGCCAGCCGGTGAAGACGCGGACGATGGTCAGGTCCTGCGCCAGGACAGAAGTGGCGGAAAGGACCAGGAGCAGGAGAAGACGGAGGGGCACGCGAGGAAGGTGTTGTTAGGGGCCTTCCAGGTAAACCTTTTTGTATTGGTAGATGCCGACGGGTGCCGGTTCCCAACCCTTGACCGAGGGCGCGATGAGGAAGTTCCGCGCGCCGAAGACAAGCGGGGCGATGGGGGCCTGCTCGAGCAGGAGCGTCTCGGCCTGCTGGAAAAGCTCATACCGCGCCTGCGGATCCACGGTGCGGGCCGCGGTCGCGATGAGCCGGTCGTAGGCCGGGTCGCCCCAGCCGGTCCAGTTGTTGCCGCCGCCGGTGACAAAGAGATCGAGGAACGTCACCGGGTCCGCGAAGTCGGCGACCCAGCCGTTGACCCCGATGGTGTAGTCGAGCGCCTGCTGGTTCGCGATGGACACCTTCTGCTCGAGCAGGGCGAGGCTGACGCGGACCCCGAGTTCGCGCTGCCACATGGCCTGGACGGCCTCGACGATCTTGGGCTGGAGTTCGTCGTTGCGGACCTGGAGCTCGAAGACCGGGAGGCCGGCGCCACCCGGATAGCCGGCGGCGGCGAGCAGGCGGCGGGCCTCGTCGAACTGGGCGGGAACATGCGCGCGCGAATCATAGCCGGCGGTCGAGGGCGGCACGAAGTGATTGGCCGGGGCCCGCGAGCCGTGCAGGAGGGTGCGCGAAATGGTGTCGCGGTCGATCGCGAGGGAGAGCGCGCGGCGCAGCTTCGGATTGTCGAGCGGCGGCTTGGTAACGTTGAAGCGGATGAAGATGGTCTGGAGAAACAGGTCGGTGCGCAGCTGCGCGGCGTCGGGGCCGGCGCGGTAGGCGGGGATCTTGGAGAGCGGCAGGTTGTGGGTAAGATGCAGCTGGCCGGCGCGAAAGTTGCGTTCCTCGACGTCGGGATTCTCGATCGGGTAGAAGACGATGCCGTTGAGGCGGACGGCGGCGGCGTCCCAGTAGCGCGGGTTCTTGTCGACTACGAGGCGCGAGCCGGGCGTCCACTCCTTGAGCACAAAGGGGCCGTTGCCGACGAGGTTACCGGGGCGCGTCCAGGCGCTGGTGCGGTCGGTGAGGCCGCCGAATTTCGCCACAACGCGCGGGTTGATGGGATACCACGGCGTCGCGGCGGTCAGGACCGGCAGATAGGGCGTCGGCCGCTCGAGCGTGATGACCACGGTGCGGGCGTCGGGCGCGGCGAGGCCGAGCGCAGCCGGGTCGGTGATTTTGCCGGCGTTGAAAGCCTCGGCGTTCTTGATCGGGAAGAGCAGGTAGGCGTAGGCCGAGGCGAAGGCCGGCGCGAGGTTGCGACGCCAGGATTGCACGAAGTCGTCGGCGGTGAGCGGTTCGCCGTTGGACCACTGCAACCCGGCGCGCAGGTGGAAGCTCCAGGTCAGGCCGTCGGGGGAACTTTCCCAGCGCTCGGCCGCGCCGGGCGCGGGCTGCGAGCTCTTTTCGTCGAGAGCGCACAGGCCCTCGAAGAGCGCGGCCTCGAGGCGCTGGTCGGTGTAGGCGTTGAGCACATGCGGATCGAGGCTCTCGGGCTCGGCGCCATTGCCGACATGGAGGACGGCAGTCCGCGTGCCGCTCTCGACCAAGGTCTCCCGGCGGGCGCAGGCGGAGATCAGAAGACAGAGGACAGAGGACAGAAGACAGACGGCCGGAGAAAAACGACTGGGCATGAGAGGGGAGTTAAACGGCAATTTTACGGTGGGCAAGGGAAGGCCGGCGTATTTCTGTGTCCATGTCCTAATAAACCCCGCCATGCTGCGTTTCTGAGGAGCAGGTCTCGTGAATATCGAACCCGAAACAACCCATGCCAGCCCCGATGCCAGCTCCTTCGTGCGAGCGGCGGTGGAACGCCATCAGGCCCCGCTGCTGCGCTACGCCACCCGTCTCCTCAGCGGAGACGGCGACCGGGCGCGCGACGTGGTCCAGGACACCTTCGTCAAGCTCATGGCCCAGCCGCCGGCCGAGGTGGACGGCCATGTGGCCGAGTGGCTCTTCACGGTCTGCCGCAACCGCACGCTCGACGTGCTGCGGAAGGAAGGACGCATGAAACGCTTTGAGGAAGGCCAGGTTGAACGCCTGACCGCTTCGGACCCACGCCCCGGCCGCACCCTCGAGCGCGCCGAACAATACGCCGTCGTGCTGAAACTCATCGGCCGGCTGCCCCACAACCAACAGGAGGTCGTCCGGCTGAAATTCCAAAACGGATTTAGTTACCAGGAGATCAGCCGCATCACGTCGCTGTCGGTCGGCAACGTCGGCTTCATCCTGCACACCGCCCTCAAGGCCCTGCGGTCCGAGCTGGCCGCGCAGCCGGAATAAGGAACACGCCGCATGAACCCGAACCAAATTTTCCCCGATGATCCGCGCCTGACGCTTTACGCCCTCGGCGAGATGGAGCCGCGCGAGCAGGCCGAGTTTGCCAAACTGCTGGAGCAGGACGCCGCCGCCCGGTCGGCCGTGGCCGAGATCCGCGCCACGGTGGCGACCGTCACCGCCGCGTTGGAGCAGGAACCGCTGGAGACGTCCGCCAAGCCGGCCGGCAAAGTGCTGCGCTTCCCGCAGCTTTATTTCATGATCAGCGGCCTCGCCGCGGCGTGCTTCGCGGGCATCTTCGCCGTCTGGCAGTCGGGCCATCAAGACAAGCTGCAGGTGCAGCTCATCGAGTTGCCGCTGGCGGACGCCAAGCAAGCCAAGGATGCCGGGGCCAATGTGGCTCTGCCGGTTGCGGCCGCCCCCGCCCCAGTGCCCACCGTGACCATGGGCCGGGTTGATGAGGCTTTCGCGGCGCAGGACGCGACGATCAAGCTGGATAAATTCGAGGTCGCCGAGTCCCGGGCTAAGGCGGTGGCGGATTATCAGGCCTTTTCCGCCCGCCGGAACGAAGCCGGGCGGCAGGCCGGCCTGATGAGCAAAACCAGCCTGGCCGCTCCGTCGCCGGCCATGCCCTATACCCCGGGCGGCATGTATCGCGAGCGCGACTTCGACACCGAGGCCTATGGCTACCGCAAGGACAACGCCTTCCTGCGCGTGGCGGACAACCCGCTGTCCACCTTCTCGGTGGACGTGGACACGGCATCCTACGCCAACGTGCGGCGTTTCCTCACGCAGAAGGAGCGTCCGCCGGCCGACGCCGTGCGCATCGAGGAGCTCGTGAATTATTTCCCCTACCGCTACGCGCCGCCGGCCGGCAACGTGCCGTTCGCCGCGAGCCTCGAGGTCGCCAGCGCGCCGTGGAGGCCGGAGCACCGCCTCGTCCGCATCGGCCTGAAGGGTCGCGAAATCACCGCCGCCCAGCGTCCGGCCGCCAACCTGGTCTTCCTGCTCGATGTGTCGGGCTCGATGAACGAGCCGAACAAGCTCCCGCTCGTGAAGCAGTCGCTGCGGCTCCTCGTGAGCCAGCTGCGGCCGGACGACCATGTGGCCATCACGGTCTATGCGGGGGACTCGGGCCTGGCGCTGCCCTCGACCAGCGCGCGGGAACAGGCGAAGATCCTTGAGGCGATCGAGGAGCTGACGCCCGGCGGTTCGACCAACGGCGCGCTGGGCATCCAGCTCGCCTACGACATCGCCAAGGCCAATTTCATTCCCGGCGGCGTGAACCGCGTGATCCTCGCCACCGACGGCGACTGGAACGTCGGCACGACCAGCGAGGGCGAGCTCATGCGTCTGATCGCGGAGAAGGCCAAGAGCGGGGTCTTTCTCACCGTGCTCGGCTTCGGCATGGGCAACCTGAAGGACAGCATGCTCGAGCAGCTCGCCGACAAGGGGAACGGCAACTACGCCTACATCGACACGCTCGCCGAGGCGCGCAAGACGCTCGTCGAGCAGGCCGGCGGCACGCTCGTGACCATCGCGAAGGACGTGAAGATCCAGGTCGAGTTCAACCCCACCCAGGTGGCGGCCTACCGGCTCATCGGCTACGAGAACCGGTTGCTGGCCAAGGAGGATTTCCACAACGACAAGGTGGACGCGGGCGAGATTGGCGCCGGCCACACCGTGACCGCGCTCTACGAAATCGTGCCGGCCGGCACCCCGCTGCCGGAAACCGGCGGCAAGGTGGACGACCTGAAGTATCAGCGTCCGACCGGCCCGGTTCCGGCCAACCGGGCGGAGCTGCTCACCGTGAAGATCGCCTACAAGGAGCCGGCCGGTGACGTCAGCAGCACGCTCGAGTTTCCGTTGACCGACGCCGGCGCCCGCTTCGAGGACGCCAGCCCGGACTTCAAGTTCGCCGCGGCCGTCGCCGGCTTCGGCATGGTGTTGCGCGACTCCGCGGACAAAGGCCAGTTGACGCTGGCCAAGGTATCGGAGTGGGGCCGCGCCGGGCTCGACCAGGACGCCGGCGGCTACCGCGCGGAATTCCTCACGCTGGTCGGCGAGGCCGACGCCCTGTTGCGGTAGGTGCCGGGCGGATTTTCCACGACCAACCCCCGCTTAGGCCTTGCCGGGGTGCCGGGCCGGGCAATCCTGCCGGCATGGCAGTCTTCGGTTCCCTCTCCGCCGTGCGCGCCCAGCTGGCGCACGATCCCCGGTTCCAGGCGGCGTTTGACTACGTCGCCGAAGCCCTGAATCCGGCTTCCGCCGTGCGCGCGCGCATCGGTGGCGTGGCGGTGGGCGCCACGGACCGGCACGAGCTGGCCGGCGGCGCCTTCGCCCTCGAGCAGGCTTATCTCTCGAAGCCCCGCGCCGAGGCTTTCCTGGAATCGCACCGCAAGTATATCGATGTGCAGGTCGTGGTGGCGGGCGAGGAGATCCAGGAGGTGGTCGACATCGCCAGGATGACGGTGGACGTGCCCTACAATCCCGAGCGCGACCTGATCAAATACCTCGATTGCCGCGACACCTCGCTGCTCAGCGCCCGTGACGGGCTGGTGGGCATTTATTTCCCGGTCGACGGGCATATCTCGCGGGCCATCGGCCCGGCGGTGCTCGTGCGCAAGACGGTGGTGAAAGTGCCGGTCTGAAAAAGTGAGAGTGAAAGTGAAGGTGAGAGTGGAAAAAACCTGCTCATGACCCGGATTTTCTTGTTACACTTTCACCCTCCCTCTCACTTTCACTTCCTTTGAACTACCGACACCACTACCACGCGGGAAACTTTGCGGACGTCTTCAAGCACGTCCTGCTGGTGCAGCTCATCGAGGGGATGCAGCGCAAGGAGAAGGGCTTTCTCTACCTCGATACGCACGCCGGTCGCGGCGGCTACGACCTCTCGGTGCCCTCCGTGTTGTCGGACGGCCGGTTGCGCGAGCCCGAGTTTCCGGCCGGCATCGGCCGGTTCTGGGGGGCGACGGGCCTGCCGCCCGCGCTCTACGACTACCTCGCGCTCGTCCGGCGGTTCAACGACCGCAACAGCGCCACGGGCGAAGAGCTGAAATTTTATCCCGGGTCGCCGTGGATCGCGAAGCTGCTGCTGCGACCGCAGGACCGGATGGCATTGTGCGAGCTGCGGCCGGACGACGCTGAGGCCCTGGACTTCGAGTTTGCCCGCGAGGAGCGCGTGAAAGTGGAGGTCATGGACGGCTACACGGGGCTGAAGGCGATGCTGCCGCCGCCGGAAAAGCGGGCGTTGGTGCTCATCGACCCGCCGTTTGAGACGAAAAAGGAATTTGCCGACATCGCCCGCGGGCTGCGCGACGCCCTGAAACGCCTGCCTGGCGCCGTGATCGCCGTGTGGTATCCGATCACGGAACGGGCGCGGACGGACGAATTTCATCACGCGCTGCTGGAGCTGGCGACGCCGGCGTTGTTTGCCGAGCTGAACATCGCCGGGCCGGAGTCGCTCCTGAAGATGAAGGGCTGCGGGCTGTTGATTCTGAATCCGCCGTGGCAGATCGATAAGGAGATCCGAGCGGTGCTGCCGGTGCTGCGGGAGCGCCTGCGGGTCGAGGCCGGGGCCAGCGCCATCTGCGACTGGCTGGTGCCGGACAAATGATGGATGGAGGGCCCAGCTCCAGCTGGGCCGCGGCTCAGCGGGAGCTGAGCCCTCCACGATTGGCAGAAGGTCCGCCGACGAGCGGAGACACTACAGGAAAACTCAGGCCGAAGCGGCGGGCCGCTTCGTGATGCGCGTGGCGCGGAGCGGCAGGGGTTCGAGCGCGATGTTCGGGCTGGGGAGGGCCGGCGCCTTGAAGACGGGCTGGTTCCACAGGATGTCGCGGGGGAGCATCTGCCGCACATCGCCCGGCTTCGCCGCCGCGTGAATCGCGGGGCGCTCGGGAAGGTGTTGCGGGAAGTAGGTCATGGTGTTTGGGGACGGCGGGTCAGTGCCGGGTGTGCTAAGAACCCACCAGACGACGGTTTGTTCCAAGAGATTACCGCAAAACGGAAAAACCTGCGCGCCCGGCCAAGCAACGGGCCGTCCGCGCAAGTTTCTTCCGGGGGGTCAGGCCACCTGGCGCTGCCGGGCGGGCAGGCTGGCCGAGGCCAGCCTGCTCTTCGGCAGCACGATGGTGAGCACGCCCCGGGTGACGGACGCCTGCAGGGCCTCGAAGTCGAAGCCGAGCCCCAGCCGCAGCTTGAGCTGGTAGTCGCGCTGCACCCCTTCGAGGTGCAGGGCCTGCCAGTTCGTGCGGACATGGTGCGCCTTGCGGGCGGTCACAAAGAGGTCGGGGCCCGACGTGGTGATGTCCACGCCGCTCGCGTCCACGCCGGGGACGTAGAGCGTGAGCTTGAGGGCCGCCGGCAGATCCATGCAGTCGTAGTGCGGCGAGCGGAAATCCTGTTTGGATTCCGTGCTCGGGAAACGACTCTGATGATGGCGATGGATGATGGTATGCATGATGGTTCCTTTCTCGTCGGTCTGAGGACCGCCGGGACTCCTGGTTGATGGGGACTGATCCGTGTTTTACGGGGTCCGTCAGGCCAGGCAGCCCGAGCCGGTCTTTTGTTTCAGCCAATTGGCGACGCACAGGCACATCTGGGCGCCACCAATCGGCTGGCCGGCCTTCGTAATCGAAGTGCGGGCCTGCGAGCGGCGCTGATGCTGTTGCTGGGACGTCATTGGACTGAGTTCGCCGTCCAAAATGCACGCTTCATGCCAGCCGCCAAATAAATTAGGGCCTTGTGACAAAACACCGGGCGCGCTTGCGCGGCCCCGACTGTATCGGTGCATCTCAATGTAGGGTCGCCGCTTGACGGCGGACCGGGGATGAAAGCCGTGAAAACGGTCCGTCGACAAGCGACGACCCTACAGTCAATCTCATGCCCATGAAACCGATGACGGACGCGAAAACCACGGTGGCGGAACTGCGGGCCCGAGTGCTGGCCTTCGTGCACGAGCGCGATTGGGAACAGTTTCACTCGCCGAAGAACCTCAGCATGGCGCTGGCCGCCGAGTCCGGCGAGCTGATGGAGCATTTCCTGTGGAGCGAGTCCCAGGCGTCACTCGCGGTGGCGCGCGATCCCAAGAAGCGGCCCGCCATCGAGGCCGAGCTCGCCGACGTCGTCATCTACGCGCTCGAGTTCGCGAACATCTGCGGCATCGATCTCGCCGCCGCCATCGAGGCCAAAATGGCGGCCAACGCGAAGAAGTATCCGGTCGAGAAGGCGAAGGGGCGGTCCGACAAATACACGGAGCTATAAAAACGGAGCCGAGTGGCTCCGCTGTGGAGGGCCCAGCTCCTGCTGGGCCGCGGCCGACCGGGAGGTCGGCCCTCCAATATTCACGGCCTTCCGCCGTAGGTAACATAGTCGTCGAGTTCCAGCCAGTCGAACCACGTCTCGATGTCCTTGCGGCCCGCGGCGTTCTTGCGGTGCACGTCGTTGAAAAATCCGCGCGAGTCGGGATTGTCCGGCGCCTGCTGTTCATACCAGGCGGACCAGGCCTTGATCTCGCTGGGGCCGCGGTGCGGCTGCAGGTTCGCCATCACATAGGCCAGCAACTCGCCGTCGGACTTGCCGGCCTTGACCTGCTTGAGGAACGGGCCGGGCTTGACGCCGGTGAACGCCCAGAAGCGCTGGTCCATCGGGCAATCATAGTGGAAGTCGCCGTTGGTGCCGGCGACGGTGGCGCGCGCCTTGTCGATCAGGCGCGG
>JANYAM010000072.1 GCA_025361365.1 Opitutus sp.
TCATTCCGGTTCACCGTGACTTTTTGCCCGACCAGGGGCCAGTCCGGCCGCTGGAAAACGAGTTCATGCGCACCCGTCGGCACGCTGTTCATTTCCACCGGGGTCCGGGCCTTGGTGCCGTCAATCAGCACGTCGATTCCCGAGGGAGTGCTGGAAACTTTCAACCGGCCTGTGCTCCGCACGAGGGTGATGACCCCGGGATCCGTGAAATCATTCTCCTTCACCTCCACCTCGCCGCGCCAGTCCTCGTAGCCCTCGGCCCGGATGGTAATCGGATATTTGCCGAGCCGCACGTCGTTCTTCACGAGGGGGCTTTTCTCCAAGGCAAGGCTCCCGACCTGAACCTCCGCCCCTTCGGGCTGGGTGCGGATGCGGAAGCCGCCGCGCGCGAGATTGAGCCGGTAGGCCTCCCAGCCCGCGAGCCGCTTGGTCCAGCGGCCCTCGATGTCCGTCCGGAATCGGGCGGGCATGCTCGCCTGGTAATCCTTGACGGCTTTTTCGATGGCTTCGCGCTGGTTGGCCGGCGAACCGTCAAGCAGTGAATCGATTTTGGCGACCACGATGGCGTAGGCCTGCTGCTCGGCGTCGGCCTTCTCCTTCCCGATCGCGTCAGATTTTTCCTTTTCAGTGCGCAACTGGGCGGCCTCGGCCGCGCGGCCCTCGTCCTGCAGCCGCTTCATCTCCGCCTGGCGCTTTTGCTCCGGGACGTAGGCGCCGAAATAATATCCCACGCCGGCCAGCACCAACACTGCCACGGCGATGCCAACGAAGAGCGGTGTCCGGGAGGTGGAACGCGTTGCCGCCAACGCGTTGTCTTTCGCTGGGGCCGGCGTCTTGGGGGCAAGCCCCTCCCCCTTGGTGATGCGTTGGGCGTTGGACGTTGAGCGTTGAGCGTTCTCCTTGGTCCCGAATCCGAGCCGCTCCGCCACTTCTCCGGCACTCTGCGGGCGATCCTTCGCCTCCTTGGCCAGGCAGGCGGCGATCGTCTGCTCCCACTCCGCCGGCACGGCGGCTCCTTCCGTGCCCAGCTCCTGGCGCCGCGCCGCGATGGTCGGGGGCAGCTTGTTCTGCACCTGGATCATCACATTGCCGGAATAGAACGGCGGCTTGCCGGTCAGCAATTCGTAGATTGTCGCCCCGGCAGCGTAAATGTCATCGGTCACCGCCGGCCTCTCGCCCATCATCTGCTGCGGCGACATGTAGACCGGCGTGCCGGAGCTGCCCGCCCGCGCGCTGACGCGCGAGACGGAATCGCTCACGCTGGCCGCGATGCCGAAGTCGGCGATCTTCAGGTCACCCCGGGCATCGATCATGAGGTTGGCTGGCTTGAGGTCGCGGTGGACGACCTCCCCCTTCGTATGCGCGTAGGCCAGCGCCTCGCACAGCTGCCGCACCCACAACTGGAGCTCGGCCGCCTCGAAGCGGCCCGCCGGGTGATCCACCTTGCGCGCGGCCACCGTCTCGCCGGCGATATACTCCATCGAGATGGCGGCCGTGTGCGCATCCTGGATGAAATCATAGATGCGCACGATGTGGGAATGCGTCAGCTCGAGGCTGCGGCGCGTCTCGCGCTTCAAGTCACGCACCGCCTCCTTGTCCAGCACCACCACCTCCGGCAGGAATTTCAACGCGACCTCGCGCTCGAGTTCCTCGTCGCGGGCCAGCCAGACGACCCCCATGCCGCCGCGCCCGAGGATGCGGTCCAGTTTGTAGCGGTTGAAGACTTTCTGGCCGGGCGAGAAACCCTTGATGGTGGCGCCGAAATCGAGGTCGTCCATGAATAGGCGACGAACTTAGTGGAGCGCGGCGAGGAGGTCGAGCCGGGCCTTTTCGCCGGCCCGCAGGTTTTCTCCCATGCGCACGTAGGAAGGCACGGCAACCGCGAGCAGGAACCGCCCGCCCATGTTCTTGGGCGAAAGCGAGTGGAGTCCGCCGTAGAACTGCCCGTAGTCGGAGGTGGGCCCGCTGTGCTTGGGCTCGGTCAGCGTGGCCTCGGCGTCCACGGCGAGCGGGGCGAGGTCATTCGCCGTGCGGCGGGGCAGGACGGCAATGGGGCGGAGGATCCGCAACAGCGGCCGGACCCAGGGATCGCAGAACTCCGCGAACGCCTCCCCAAGCGCCCCGGGCTGGTTGAAGTAACTTCCCATCATTTGGGCATACGGCAACCAGGCCAGGCGGTGCGCCACCGCGGGGAGATCGCGGTGGGCGATGGCGGTGGCGAAGGCCGCCTTCGCCTCGCCGGAGCAAGCGGTGGTGCTGAGGACAAACTGCGCCGTCGCGCACACCCGGGCGAGATTCGAGCTCGCGGCCAGGATGCGCAATTCGGAGCGGGCATGGGTTTCGAGTTTCAGCAGCACGCTGGCCAGCGGACGGAGCAGCGCGAGCGCGGCGTCACCCTGGCCGTCGAGCGCCAGCCCGCCGGCCTGCCCGCACAGGAGATTGGTGACCCGGCGCACCACGTCGGTCCGCATCACGGGCATGTCATAGCCGGTCTGGGCGTAATCGCCGATGAATTCGAACCGGTCGAGCCCAATGACCCACTCGCGGGCCTCGGCCAAGGCGATGAGGCTGGTGGCGATGTTGTCGCGGTTCTTGCCGATCTCGTCCTTCCATTTGGCGAGGTCCTTGGTCGGATCGTTCTTCAGGGAGAATTTCACCTCGGGCAGCCGGCGGGCGGCGGGTTTGCCGGCCACCTCCGTGTAGGCCAGGGTCGCGGCAAAGCTCTCCTCCGCCTGTTTCGGCGGGGCGGGACTGATCTGCTCGATGGTCACCGGGTGGGTGTAGGCGGCATCGTCCCAGGCGAGCCAGACGAGCAACGGCACATAAAGCGCCGCGGCCATGCCGACGTTGCGCCAGCTCCGGAAAGGCCAGCATTTCCGCCAGACC
>JANYAM010000078.1 GCA_025361365.1 Opitutus sp.
CTACCCAAACTGGCCGACTCCGTGTCACCCGCTGTTTGGTCGCTTCCTGCGGCAAGCTTTATCGCTCCTGTCCTCGGAAGCGACCAAACAGCTAACACGTCAACACGGATGTCTGTGTCCACTGAATCGAGGCAATCTCAAACCGAGGAAGGTTTTCCCGAACTCGGCGCCCACCGCCTTGGCGTAGGCCTCAAAGGTCCATTCGGCGAACGCGCGATTGGCCTCCGGCGAGAGGTAATCCATCAGCGCGTGCTCCCCGTCCTTCGCCCCGGACTTGTTGTTCGAGGAGCGCGTGACGCCCGAGCGGAACTTCCATTTTGCGAGCGCGACGGCCCAGCGGCCGGTGGCGGGGGCGGTCCAGCTGACCTGTCCGGCCTTGGGCTCCAGCAACTGCGTGGCGCCGGTGTCGAGATTCGTGGCGACCGCGCAGATGGTCTTGTCGTCCAGCGTGCGCGCGAAGGTCTCGCCCGGCGCGACCGCGACCTGCTCCGGCTCGGCCAGCGCCTTCATGGCCAACTCGGGGCGTTCGGTGCTGATCTTGCCGCCCGCGAAGCCCGACGGATAACCACCGTCATCGTCGAACCACAGGTGCATGCCGCGCTTCTTTGCCTCTTCGACGGCGATCTTCACGTTTTCAAAGTAAGCTGCCGACAGGTATGGTGCCTCGGGGTTGCGGCCGGGCTCGACCCACGCCTGCTGCAGGTTCATTGCCTGCAGCTTGTCCAAGTCGCGGGCGATGACTTCGCGGGTGATGACCCCGCTCCAACCCCAGGTAACTTGTGAGCTGTAGAGGGCCGGGGGGCGGGCGAAACGTTCCGCGAGTTCGGCCACGGTGGGATCGGTCAGCTGATAAACCGCAAAACCGGGTATGGCCGCCATGACGGGCAATGCGAGTACGAGCAGGCTTCGGCAGGAAAAAGATTTCATAGGGGTGCTGTCGTGACGCTGTTTTGCGGCCGAGGTTGCGGCAATCTCCCCGTGCTCTGACCGTCCGTGCTTGAATCCCCGCCTGAGGGCCGGCCTCATACCGGTATGCGCCTCCTAATTTGCTTCCTGACGCTCGGTTTCCTGTCCGCTCGTCTCCCGGCGGCCAACCAGCTCGAGCGCCACACGTGGATCGTGGACGGCGTGACCCGCGAGGCGCTCCTGTCCATCCCCACGAAGATCCCGACCGGCGGTGCGCCGCTGGTGTTCGTCTTTCACGGCCACGGCGGCTCGATGAACCAGGCGGCGCGCAGCATGCCCATCCACGAGAAATGGCCCGAGGCGATTGTCGTCTACCCGCAAGGCCTGCCCACTGTGGGCCAGCTCACCGACAAGAGCGGCGACGAGGCGGGCTGGCAGGGCATGGCCGGCACGCAGGGCGACCGCGACCTGAAGTTTTTCGACGTCATGCTCGCCGATGTGAAGCAGCGCTACCGGGTCGACGCCAAGCGCGTCTACGCGACGGGCCACTCCAACGGCGGCGGGTTCACCTACCTGCTGTGGGCGGAGCGGGGCGACGTGTTCGCGGCGCTCGCACCCTCCTCGGCGCTGCTCGCGAAGGGCTTCGTGAAATTCAAGCCGAAGCCGCTCTTCCACGTCGCGAGCCCCGAGGATCCCTTGGTGAAGTTCGCCTGGCAGGAACGGATGCTGGACTACGTGCTCAAACTCAATGGCTGCGGTGCGTTCAAACCGGACACGATGGACAGCACAAGTTATCCATCAAGTTCCGGCAACGAGGTGGTCGTCTACCTGCATCATGGTGGACACAAGTATCCGAGCGACGTCGCGCCGGGGCTGATCGTGAAATTCTTCCAAGCCCACCCGGGGCACTGACGCGTCAGCGCACCAGCGGGATCAGCGCTCGCAGGCGCGGGTCCCGCAAATAGATGCCGCCCCAGAGCACGACGCCGAGGATCACGTGCACGACGGGCATGTCGCCGACCCGCAGGTGGGTGAGGATCGCACCGCCGAGGTAACCGGTCAGCAGGATCGCGCCGATCACGGCCGTGCGCGGGATGAGATAGATCACGACACAGGACAGCTCGAGCACGCCGAGCCCGAAGGCCCATGAAACCGGCAGCTGCAGGTGGGTGAAGCCCTCGTCGAGCTGCGGCGGATGGGCGAGCTTCATGCCAGCGCTGAAGACAAACAGGAGCGAAGGCAGGATCGTCATGATCCAGCCGGTGATGCGGGCTGACTTGGAGACGGGGGAGAATTCCATGGGGACGAGGATTGGGGGTTCAGGCGGAAAGGGAAGTGTCGTCTTCGGCCGAGCGCTCCAGCATGCGCGCGAGGTAGACCTGCTCAGGGCCGACGTGCGCCAGGGCAAGGGCGCGGCGGAAACTCACCGCGGCTGCGCGCTCGTTCTTCAGGCGCCAGTGGAGCTCGCCGGCCACGGCGTGCAGCAGGTAGTGCGCTTCCAGCCGGTTGAAATACGCTGGAGCCTGCTGGCGAAACGCCGGTTTGTGACTATATCGGGCCGATGCAAATCGGTGTAGACAGTTTTGTGGCCACCGCGCAGGGCGGTCCCTTGGGCGATGCACAGCGCGTCCGTGAGCTGCTCGAGCAAATCGAGCTCGCCGACCAGACCGGCCTCGATGTGTTCGGCGTCGGTGAACACCACCGGCCGGATTACGTGGCTTCGTCACCGGCGACCTTGCTGGCGGCCGCCGCGGCCCGCACCAAGCGCATCCGCCTCGCCAGCGCGGTCACGGTGCTGAGCTCGGATGACCCGGTGCGGGTCTTCCAGCAATTCGCCACCGTCGACCTCATCTCGCAGGGCCGCGCCGAGATCATCGTGGGCCGCGGCTCCTTCATCGAGTCCTACCCGCTGTTTGGCTTCGATTTGGCGGACTACGACGAACTCGCTGCCGAGAAACTGGACCTGCTCCTGAAGATCCGCGCCGACACCAAGGTCACCTGGTCGGGCCAGCACCGCGCCGCGCTGACGGGGCAGGGGGTCTACCCGCGCCCGGTGCAGCAGCCGCTGCCGGTTTTCATCGGCGTGGGCGGCACGCCGGAGTCCGTCATCCGCGCCGCGAAGCTCGGTTTGCCACTGATCGTCGCCATCATCGGCGGTTCGCCGAAACAGTTCCGCCCGCTGGTCGATCTCTACCGGGAAACTTGGCGGGCCGCCGGTCATCCGGCGGACAAGCTCTTCGTCGGCATCCACAACATCGGCTTCCTCGCCGACACGACGCCGCAGGCGTTGGAAACGTTCTGGCCGGCCTACCGCGATGCCTTTGGCAAGATCGGCAAGGAGCGTGGCTGGGCGCCGCCGACGCGCGAGCAGTTCGACGCGCAGTGCAGCCCGCTGGGCGCGTTGCTGGTCGGCGGTCCCGAGGCGGCGGCCGAGAAGATTCTCAGCGAGCACCGCTGGCTGGGCGGCATGGACCGTCTGACCGTCCTGCTCGACAACCGCGTGCTGAGCCATGCGCAGATCATGCGCGCCATCGAGCTGCTCGGCACGAAGGTCGCGCCGCTAGTCCGCCAGGAAGTGGCGGCCGCTCGGCCTTAGGCCTTCCTCACGAACATGGCCTTGAGGGCCACGGCGACACCGTCGACCTTGCAGGCGATCTCATGGTCTCCCTCCTCCAGGCGGATGTTCTTCGCCTTGGTGCCGGCCTTGAGCACCTGCGCGCCGCTGCCGAGCTTGAGGTCCTTGATCAACGCCACCGTGTCGCCGTCGGCCAGCGGATTGCCGTTGGCGTCCTTGACGACCCGCGCGGCCTCGGGCACCGTTTCCTTGGGCCACTCGTGGCCGCAGGTGGCGCACTCCCAGTGGTCGGCGTGACTGAGCACATCGTCGAGGGCGCAGAGCGGGCAGGCGGGATTGGGCATGGGCGGAGGTCAGGGGTGAGGGGTTATCGGTGAGGGGACAATGCCAAAGGCCGTCGCGCCCAACTATTCCGTTGAACCCCGGCGCGGACGGCCAACGATGTGCCCGCGATGAAGAAAAACTTCCCCCTCCAGGCTCCCGGCAAGGACGATGCTCGCGTGCGCGACAAGATCCGCCACGAGATCAACAAATACGTCCGCCGCTCGCAGCGGAAGACCCCGCCCGAGGGCTTCGCCCAGTGGGAGTTCATCTGCCGGGTGGGAATCAGCGCCGAGAACGCGGAGTCCAAGACCTTCAAGGAAGTCGGTGCCGCCATCGACACCGTGGCGGCGACCGGCGCCACGTCCGTCTATGTCGAGATCGAGGCCGTGCCGGCCCAGCGGATGACTCCACGCTAGGTTGCGCGGATCCTGCTGACATAGGGTTGTCAGCGCCTTGGGGTAGAGTGGGTGAATTGCTGCCACTTACCAACAGCTCCGAGAGCCCCGCGCATCGCGAATTGAAACGCCTTGCCTTGGCATGGGCGCGGGCGCACCGGCTGATGCTGGCCGCCTCCGAGGTGCGCCTGCCGCGCTCCGGTTACCGGGCGGACGTCGTCGCCGCCACGCCCCGTTCGCTCTCGGCCAACGCGGTCACCGCGGTCTTCGAGTGCAAGGCATTCCGCGCCGACTTCCTGCGCGACAGCGCGCGTGAGGCCGGCGGGGCGGAGATGCTCGTCCGGATGAGCGAGCGCTTGATGGCGTTGCGCGCGCTCATCGGCGGGCACCGCCCGGACCTGCGTCGGCGCGAGGAACTGTTTCCCGAGTTCGACGCGATCGACCTGCGCGGACTCAAGCACGAGACGCATGAACGCCTGCAGGCGGAATTCCGCCTCGCGCAGCGGAAGCTGCATGACGGCACCAAGTTCGCGCGGCTCGCCCGGTGGCGCGCCGCAAACCTGCTTTATCTCGTCGTGGAGCAGGGACTCTGCGCTCCGCACGAGGTGCCCGACGGCTGGGGCCTGCTGGTCCGCCGCGGAGCGGAGCTCGAACTCACTGTCAAACCCTGCCACCACGAGACGACTCCGGCCGAACGCGTCGCCGTGATCGAGCGTATCGCGGCGGTGGCGGCGCGGCCTACGGCTTGGCCAGCAGCTCAAACACCATCCGCTTGAATTCCTCGTTCGAGGCGGCGACGCACAGCCGCACATTCGGTGGCGGCACCGGCTCGTTCGTGTAGATTTTATCGCCGTAAACGAGCAGGCCGCGAGTGGACTCTCCCTGCAACTCGACGTGCATGTAGAGCGAAACGTATTTCTTCGCGACTGCGGGGTTGATCAGTGTGGCGAGCGCGATCGGGTCCGGATTGGTCGAGCCGGTCGTTCCGCGGTTGGCCTTCTCGAAAGTCCGGCGCAGGTCGTTCGACTCGATGAAAAAGCGGCTGCGGCGCGTGTTGAACGCGGCGATGCGGTCGAAGTCGGCGTCGACCAGGATCGAATCGTTGCGGATGGTGTCACTGCCGACGAAGGTCAGTGGGGCGCCGGAGGTAAGGACGATGTGCGCCGCCTCGGGATCGCACAGCATGTTGTAGCCGGGGGCCAGTCCTGGCGTCGCATAACGTCCGCCGACCATGAGGATGCCCTTGACGTTCCGGGCGACCGCCGGGTCGCGCAGGATTGCCATGGCGACGTTGGTCAGACCGCCGACCGCGGCGATGGTGATCTCGCCCGGGGAGCCATTGACGAGGCGGATGATGGCATCAACCGCGTGCTCCGGATCGACCTTTTGCACGACATCCGGCACTGCCACGCGTCCCAGGCCAAATTTCCCGTGGATGAAAGAAGCAATGGGGTAGGGTTTGTTCAGCAGCGGATGCGCCATGCCGGCGTGAACCGGCACCTGCCCCGATTTGCCGGCCAGGTCGACGAGGTAGAGAGCGTTGCGGACCTGCTGCGCGTAATTCGGCCCAAGGTTGCCGGGACAAACGGTGACAGCCTCGACCTTCAGGTTTTGCGCGTCCAAGGCCAGCAGCATGGCCAGCGCGTCGTCGTTGCCCGGATCAACGTCGAGGATGACGCGCTCGACTCCGGGCCTGGGCGCTGGCTCGGCCGCGCCGAGGCAACTGCAAAGGCCGAACAAGACCGCCCACCACCATTGACCGGGTCTCCGTTGCATGCCGGGAGTTAGCGCTCCGCATCCCGACCCGGCAATCTCGGATTGCGCGCCGGGCCGGTTCACCGTAATCCTGCCGCCGCCGTCAGCGTCTTCCCCGCAACCCCGCGCCCGCCATGCCCCAACTGACCCGCCGTTCGTTTCTCAAGACCGCCACGATAGCCGCCGCTGGCGCCGTGTTCACCGCCCGTTCCTGGTCGCAGGTCGCCGGCGCCAACAACGACATCCGCCTCGCCATCGCCGGGCTCAACGGGCGCGGCAAGGAGTTCATCCGCGCCTTCCGCGAGATTCCCGGCGTGCGCCTCGCGGCCCTGTGCGATGCCGACACCGCGGTGCTCGACCGCGAGCTAGCGGCGTGCCGCGAGCGCGGCGATGCGCTGCCCGACCGCGTCATTGATTACCGCGACCTCCTCACGCGCGCCGATATCGACGCGATCGTCATCGCCACGCCGAACCACCTCCATGCCCTGCAAAGCATCTGGGCGATGCAGGCCGGCAAGGACGTCATCCACGAGAAACCCGTCACCCACAACATCTGGGAAGGCGCCCAGATCCTCGCGGCAGCGAAACAGAACAAGCGCATCGTCCAGGTCTTCACCCAGAACCGCTCGAGCCTCGCCATCGCCGAGGGCATCGCGTGGATGCAGGCGGGGCACCTCGGCAAGCTGAACCTCGTCCGCGGCCTCGTCTACAAGCGCCGCCTCAACATCGGCAAGACGACCGGCTCCGTCGCACCGCCCGCCACCGTCAACTACGACTTCTTCCAGGGCCCGGCGCCGCTCGGGCCGCTCCGGCGCGTGAATTTCCATTACGACTGGCACTGGCAGTGGGCGACCGGCAACGGCGACATGGTCGCGCAAGGCAACCACCAGCTCGACATCGGCCGCCGGCTGCTCGGCGACCCGGACCACCCGGCCCGCGTGTTCACCACCGGCGGCCGCTTCGGCTACGAGGATGATGGCGAGACGCCGAACACCTTTCTGGTCCACTACGATTACCCGGCGCCGTTCATCTTCGAGGTGCGCGGCCTGCCGGCGAAGCCCGACGAGATGAGCGGCAACGCCGTCGTGGCCGGCGGCCTCGGCACCGCGGACAGGCTTTCCGCCAGCATGGACCGGTATCTCGGCGTGACGGTCGGCAACATCGCGCATTGCGAGGGCGGCCGCCTGGTGATCACCAACAACTATTCACTCGCGCGCGCCTACGACAACGACGGCAAGCTGCTCAAGGAGTTCACGGGCTTCGGCAACCACTACACCAACTTCCTCGACGCCATGCGCAGCCGGCGGGAGTCCGACCTCAAGGGGCAGTTGCTGCAGGGCCACCGTTCCAGCGCGCTGGTGCATCTCGCCAATCTTTCCTACCGCACCGGCCGGGCGATGGCCCCTGGCGACATCCGCGACCAGCTCGCCGCCCGGTCCGCGCTGAGCGAGCCCTACGGTCGCTTCACGGAACACCTCGCCGCCAACAACGTGGACCTTACCAAGACCCCGGCGACGCTCGGCGCGCCGCTGACCTTTGACGCGGCCACGGAAATGTTCACCGGCGAGAACAGCGCGGCGGCGAACAAGCTGCGCAGCCGGGAATACCGCGCCCCGTGGATCGTGCCGCAGCTGGTGTGACCCCGGAAAATGACCGGCCCCCCGTCTGCTTGCGCAGGCCGAGCGGCCGGGAACCACGATTCTTACTTACACACTAACGGACCAATTCGTTCAGGGCTGGGTCGCCGTTTGGGGCCCGATGATGGTGGAAACCTTGTTCACCGCGGTGGCGGGGAAGCCGCCTTGTTTGGCGTGCTCGCGCACCATCGCCTCGTTCGGGGCGAGGTAGACGCAATACATCTTGTCGCCGGTGACGTAGCTGTGCAGCCACGTGACCTGGGAGAGATTCTGCAGCACGCTGCAGGACTTCTGCGAGGCGGCCTTCAGTTCGACCGGGGTCAGCTTGCCGAGGCCGGGCATGTCGCGTTCGATGACATACATGTTCATGCCGGCGGGCAGGGACTCTGGCTTCGGTTGCTCCTTCGCGGCGGCGAGGCCGGCGGCCAGGAAAGCGAGAGTGGAAAGGATCAGGATCTTAATGGATTTCATGTTTTTGGATTACTAGGTGATAGATTTCCCCGAGGGGGTGGTCTAGTGGAAGCCTGGCACCCAGGGGACGATAGTCAGCCGGGGCCAACCCATTTCCGTAACAACATTGTCACATCGAAATACGGCGCCGCGGTGTGCAGCGGGAACATCAAGCACAAGCTCGGGCTCGACTGCCACGCCGAGCTCGTCGCGTGCGCCGCGCAATGGCGGCGCCTGACCGGCTTTGGCTTGCGATAAGGGACGGCACCGGCATCGTCGCCGGCCATGAACCTACGTTTCCTCGGGATGGCCACCGCCCTGGCGGTGGGGTGCGCAACGCGGATGCTGGCGGCGGAGGCGGACGACATGGCCGCCATCAAGACCGAGATCACCCGGAATCACGACAAGGCCGTCAAGCGCCTGCAGGACTGGATCGCCCTGCCGTCGATTGCCGCGGAGAGTCGCGGCTTTCCTGAGGGCGCCGAGCATCTCATCGGCCTGCTCAAGGAGGTCGGCTTCCAACGGGCCGATCGCATCGACACCGACGGCAAGCCCGGGGTGTTCGCAATCCTCGACGCCGGCGCGGCCAAGACCGTCGGCATCTACCTGATGTATGACGTCAAGCAGTTCGATCCGTCGGAGTGGACGTCTCCTCCGCTGGAAGCGCGGATCATTGACCGGCCCGGCGTGGGCAAGGTCATGATCGGCCGCGGCGCTGTGAACCAGAAGGGCCCCGAGTCGGCGCTCATTGCCGCGCTCGACGCGTTCCGCGCCTCCGGCCGCAAGCTGCCGGTCAACCTCGTCGTCATCGCGGAGGGCGAGGAGGAGATCGGTTCGCCGCACATCGCGCAGATTGTGGAGCGGCCCGAGGTGCGCGCCGCGCTCGCCCGCTGCGTCGGCGTCTGGATGCCACACGCCACGCAGACGCTCGATGGCGGCGTCACCGTCAACCTCGGCGCCAAGGGCGTCATCGAGGTCGAGCTGACTTCCGACTCGCTCACCTGGGGCCGCGGCCCGATGCGCGACACGCATTCCTCCAGCAAGGCCATGATCGACAGCCCGGTCTGGCGCCTCGTCTCGGCGCTGGGCACCCTGGTCACGCCTGACGGCAACACGCCGGCGATCGACGGCTTCATGGACGGCGTCCTGCCGCTCAGCGCGGAAGACAAGGCGCGCATCCTGACCGCGTCGAAGAAGTTCACCGAGCAGCAATACAAGGTCATGACCGGCGCGCAAAAATGGATCGACGACCTGCCGTTTCTCGCCGCCCTCGAGCGCCTCGAGTCGCAGCCGACGGTCAACATCGAGGGCATCTACGGCGGTTACACCGGCGTGGGCGGCAAAACCATCCTCGCGCACAAGGCCGCGGCGAAGCTCGACCTGCGCCTCGTGCCCGGCCAGACCGCCGCCGACGCGCTCGCCAAGCTCAAGGCTCACCTCATGCGCCGCGGTTACGGTGACATCAATGTGAACTGCACCGGTGGTTACGACCCGACCACCACGCGGGCCGACTCGGCGCTGATCCTCGCGCAAATTTCCGTGCTCAAGCGCAATGGAATCGACCCGGTGCTCTGGCCGCGTCTCGCCGGTTCGTATCCCGGCTACATCTTCACGCAGGCGCCGGTCAGCCTGCCGTCGGGCCACTTCGGCCTGGCCCACGGCGGCGGGGCGCACGCCCCCGACGAGTTCTTCCTTATCGAATCCGCCAACCCCAAGGTGCAGGGCTACGACGGCGCGGCGTATTCCTTTGTCGAGTATCTCTACGAGCTGGCCAAGTAGCGCGGCGGCCGGTCAGTCCTTGTCATCGCGCATCCGCTCCCGTCTAGTGGCGGGCTGATGTGCGCCGTCTGGTCAACCGAGGAAGAAGCCCTGTTTGAAAAAACCGGGAGCTGGGTGCTGCAGCGCCTGCAGAAGGTGCGTAATCCGGCCGATTCCTTGGCGGTGCTCCGCACGGTGCGCAACCGCTTTGACCGCGCTTACGACTCGGCGCCGGCGGCCGCCCGGGCGGTGGTTGCGTGTCGCGCGGGTTGCGGCACCTGCTGCCATGTGCCGGTGGGCGTGCAGGCGCACGAGGTTCTGATCGCGGCGGAGCATATCCAGACGCACTTCTCGCCCGCCGACCTGGAGGGCGTCATCACCCGCACCGCGGCGCATCGGAAGGCATTCGCCGGACGCAGCCTCGAAAAACGCGCGGCGTTGAAAATTCCCTGCGCGCTGCTGCGCGACGGCAGCTGCTCGATCTACGGGGCGCGGCCCGAGGCCTGTCGCGCCCATCACAGCCGCAACCTCGCCGGCTGTAAGTCCAATCTCGAATCCGGCTTCGATACGGTCGACGTCCTCATCCCGGAAATCCGCGCCCGGATGTTTGCCGTCATGCTCGCGATCGACCAGGGCGCCGTGGAGGCCGGGTTTGATGGCCGGGCGTATGATTTCGGCTCGGCGCTGCACGAGGCGCTCACCGACAGTCTGTGCGCCGTGCGCTGGATGCAGCGCCAGCCCGCCTTTCCCAAGTCATGCTGGGAGGAAGGTCCGGACGAACTCGATGACGAAGCCGGTGTGCTGCAGCCCGAGGGCTATTTCCAGTAGGGCGGTGGCTCCGGCGGCGACGGCCAACTGCTCCTTCTACCAACGGCTAGGACGAATTGGGTTTACGCCGGCCCCGCGCGCGCAAGCGTCACGCGCCTATGAATCCGAACAAAGCTCTTTGGGAGAAAGGTGATTTCACGGCCATCGCGGCGCTGATGCGGCCGTCCGGCGAAAACCTCGTCAAGTCGCTCGGCGTGAAACCACCGGCCCGCGTGCTCGACCTGGGTTGCGGTGACGGCACGACCGCCGTGCCACTCGCGCAACTCGGCGCCGAGGTCGTCGGCATCGACATCGCCCAGAACCTCGTCGCCGCCGGCAACCAGCGCGCGGCCGCGTTGGGCCTCGCCAAGCTTAAGTTCCAGGAAGGCGACGCGTGCCAGCTCACCGGCGTGGCCGACAAGTCGTTCGACCTGACGCTCACGGTGTTCGGCGCCATGTTCGCGCCCAAGCCGCTCGACGTGGCGAAGGAACTGGTCCGCGTCACCAAGCCCGGTGGCCGCATCGTGATGGGCAATTGGATCCCCAGCGATCCCACGTCCTTCGTCTCGCAGGTGTTGAAGATCAGCTCGGCCTTCACCCCGGCGCCACCCGAGGGCTTCATCAGCCCGATGCTCTGGGGCGTGGAGAGCCACATCCTCGAGCGCTTCGCCGCCGCCGGGGTGGCGAAGGAGCAGGTTACGATGGTCCGCGACACTTTTCACTTCGGCCTGCCGAGCGTGAGCCCCGAGCAATTCATTGAGCTGTTTCGGAAGTTCTACGGCCCGACCATGAACGCCTTCGAAGCCGCCGGGAAGAACGGGAGGACCGAGGAACTGCAGCGCCTGCTCGTCGACGAGGCCAAGGCCCACAATAAGGGCACCCCGGGCACCCACATTTCCGCGACCTTCATGCGCGTGACGGTCCAGCTTTGACCGGCCTTCCGGGGGCCGGCTGGAACACCGACTCTCTCCTGGCGGTTGGCCCGCTCGCTTGACCAAATCGGGAAAGCGCGGGACAACCCGGCATGGGATTGAAGATCAAATGGAACGACGACCGGGTGAAGGGGGCGACCACGGCCATCCTGCTCATCGGCCGCGACCGGCTGGCGCGCGGGAAGAAGGATGATCTGGTGCAGCGCTCGCTCGCCGATTATCGCGACGATCCGGAAGGCTACAAGGCGGCCAAGGCCGGCTGGGCCGACCCGCGCGAACTCGGCCCGCTCACGAATCCCCAGCACGTGGCTTATTACCGGAACCTGGTGGCGGCCGTGGATGCGCTCCTGAAAAAAATGACGGAGAACAAGCGCCAGTCGAACAGCCTGCTCGAACTCGACAATTATCTCGTCGCCAGCCTCAAGGACGTGCGCTGAGGCGCCGGAACTTCTAAGCTCGTCGGGGGCCGCGATCCTGTTTGAATCCGTCCCCATGAAACTCAAGGAGGCGATGTCAGCGCTCGAGGCCCTCGGCAGCCCGGCGGTCAAGACGCTCTGGCTGAAACACGGGGCCAAGGAGCCGTTCTTCGGCGTGAAGATCGGCGACCTCAAGCCGCTCGCGAAGAAATTGAAGGGCGCACAGGCCCTCGCACTGGAACTCTACGCGACCGGCAACGGCGACGCCCAATACCTCGCCGGCATGATCGCCGACGGCACGCAGATGACCGCCAAGCACCTCCAGTCGTGGGCGGACCAGGCCGCGTGGCGGATGATCTCGGCTACGATCGTGCCTTGGGTGGCGTCTGAACATTCCGAGGGCTTTGCCGCGGCCAAGGCCTGGACCGACTCGAAGAAAGAGCCCGTGGCAATTGCCGGTTGGAATTCGCTCGGGGCGCTCGTGACAATCCGCCCGGACGACCAGCTGCCGATCAAGGAGCTCGGGGCGCTGCTGGATCGCATCGCGAAGACTTTGCCGGCCGCGCCCAACCGCGTCCGCCAGGCCATGAACGGTTTCGTCATTGCCGTCGGCACCTACGTGGCACCGCTGGGCGACAAGGCCCTCGCGACGGCCCGCAAGCTGGGCCGCGTCGAGGTCGACGTCGGCGACACCGACTGCAAGATCCCCGAC
>JANYAM010000099.1 GCA_025361365.1 Opitutus sp.
GCCAGCATGAGCCGGTCGCAATCGACCGTTTCGCCGTTTGTGAGCGTGATCTGGAAACCGCGGGTGGTTTTCACGGCCGCGGTCAGGCCGGTGCGCAGCACCAACCGCACGCCGGCTTTGGTCGCGGCATTTTGCAGGCAGCTCACGATGGTTTCCGAGCTGTCCGTAACGGGAAACATTCGCCCGTCCTCCTCTGTTTTCAACGCCACGCCGCGCGCCTCGAACCACTCGACGGTGTCCCGCGGTTGCCACCGGTGGAAGGCGCCGAGCAGCTCGCGGCTGCCGCGCGGGTAGCGCTTGAACAATTCCTTGGGCTCAAAGCAGGCGTGAGTGACATTGCAACGGCCGCCCCCCGAGACTTTGACCTTGGCCAACGGATGCGCCGTCGCCTCATAAATCGTCACCACACAATCCGGGTCAGCCTCGGCGCAGGCGATGGCCGCGAAATACCCCGCTGCGCCGCCCCCTGCGATGATTATTTGCCGCCGGCTCATAAGGCGCCCGCAGAAATACCGCCGAAGTCATGCTTTCTCGATTTCCGAACATTATCTTGCCGTTGACCCATGGCCGGCGAGCGTGCGGCGCGGCCGGCGGCTTGTCCAAAAAGAAAAGCGCCGTGGCCCCACGCCACGGCGCTTCTATTGCACACACTGCTGCTAGAGCAGTAAGGGTTATTTGGCGTCCGGCTTCTCGCCCTTCGGGGGGCGGTCGCCACCGCCGCGCGGACCGCGCTCGCGCCGTTCGTCGAACTTCTTGAGCTGTTCCGGCGTCAGAATCGCGGCGATCTGCTTGCGCTCGTCTTCGCGGACGGCCTTGCCCTTGGCCATTTTGTCCTCGCGGGAGGCGGACTCATCCTTGCGGATGTCCTGCATCTGCTTGGCGTGCGCCTTGAGGATGGGCTCAATCTTGGCCTTCTGGTCGGCCGTCAGGCCGAGGTCTTGGGCAATTTGATCGAGATTGGGCCCACGGCCACCACCGGGACCACGCTCACGTTTTTGTTCGGGTTTGTCGGTCGCGGCATCTTGGGCCCGGAGGGCGGGCACGGCGGCCAGGGCCAGGGCCACGAAAACAGGGATCAGCTTGAGGCGGTTTTTCATAAAGGAATTTTTGGGTTCGGGGGATAGACGCCAGACGGGCTCGACCGTTGCATCATTTTGCGGGGATATTTTCGGTGGCGCTGTAACCTCCCCGGGACCTTGTCGTCCATGCCCCGCTTTACTCCCGGGCCGGCTTCCCCCATGGTGGCGGACTGCATCCGCCATGCATCTCAAGCAACTCACCGCCCTGGCCGAATCCGTGGTGTCCGTCGCTCGCCGCCGACTGCCCGTGGCGGTGCGCACGGTGGCCGAGCAAGTTCCTGTCTGCTATGAACCGTATCCCAACACCGCGCTTCAGGCCGAGGGATGGGAACCGGATATCCTCGGTTTGTTTGTCGGCCATGAGCACGGGGGAGAACTCGCCGAGGGCGCGCCCCTGCCGCCTCAGATCCTGCTTTTCCTGGAAAATCTCTGGGACTATGCCGAGGGAGATGAGGCCGTTTACCGCGATGAAGTGCGGCTGACCTACCTCCATGAGCTCGGCCACTACTTGGGCTGGGATGAGGATGAGATCGCGCAACGAGGCCTCGATTGAGCGGTATGCCTGATTTTGGCCGCGGCATTGCCGGGCTAGAAATCAGGACAAACCCCGGGCGCGCAGCAGCGCGCAACAGGGCAACCTTCTCCCCGCCAAGGAGTCCTAACAACCGTTCCTCCCATCCACGGGCTAAGTAGGGCTTTCATTCCCCCCCCGAATCTGCATATACCCGTCTTGGAAAACAGCTTTGCGCTCCTCCGGCGCAGCCCCATTCTCCGCTCCATTCAATCATGAAGAAGTTCCTCACCGCCCTTTTCTGCGTGTCCGCCCTCGTGGCCATGCTGCCTGCCGCGACCGGCCTGACCCGCGAGGCCGTGGTCTCACACCTCGATAGCTGCGAAGCCATCCTGCAGGAGATCCAAGGCAATGTCAGGACCGCCATTCCGGCCGACAAGCTGCGCGCCGCCAAAGGCATCGTCATCGTCAACCAGTTCCAAGCGGGCTTCTTCTTCGGCATCAAGGACGGCTACGCCGTCGCCCTGGTCCGCCGTCCCAACGGCAAATGGTCCGTGCCCGCCTTCCTCCGGGCCGGCGAACTCAGCTTCGGCCTGCAGGCCGGTGGCAAGGCCATCAACGCGGTGTATCTTCTCATGGATGATGATGCGGCCCGTCTCCTGCTGAAAAACCGCATGAACTTCGGCGCCGAGGCGAAGGCCGTGGCCGGCATCCGCGCCGCCGAGCGCGAAGCCGTCAGCAAGAACATCCCCGGCCAGGCCAATGTCCTCGTCTACTCCACCACCGAGGGCCTCTACCTCGGGGCGGCCATCAAGACCGGCTACATGTCACCTAGCGACGACGACAACCGCATTTTCTACAACAACAACTATCGCATGCCCGAGCTGCTCTTCAGCGATTGGGTCTCCCCGCCCCCCGAGACCCGGTTCATCATGAACTACGTGACGAACCTCACGCGCTAACCGACCCGATCCCCGTTCTTTTCAACCCGCCGCACCCCGGCGGGTTTTTCATTTGGCCCGCCAAGCCGCGAGGTGCGCAATCAGCAACCCGAGCACGTCATCCGCGATGCGTGCCTGCGCCTCGGTGCGGTTCGCGCCGGGCACCTCGACGATACCCGAGCTCAGCGCAAGCCGGCCGTTCGCCAACCGCTGGCAGATCGCCCACCAGGCCATGGGAGATTTTACCCCCGCGGCGCGCGCTGGCTCGGCGTAGCCGGTCGTCGCCACGGCCAGATCCGCCCCGAACAGCCGCGTGGCGCCAAAAGCCATCTCCACCGCCACGCGCTGGGACACGCAGTCCACGCGTTTCGCGTGGGCGCGGTCCACACCAAGCAACTTCACCTTCTGGTCGAGCGTGTAGGCGGTGACGCCGCCGAGGAAATAATTGGATGCCCCTGACACCGCCGCCACCTGCGCCTGCACATGTCCGGCCGTCAGACTCTCGGCCACTGCCAGCGTCAATCGCGGGCGACGCATCATCAGCTTCTTCAACTCAGCCGCGCGTGACATCACTTCAGCTCCAGCCCGACGGGACAGTGATCGCTGCCCATCACCTCGGGCGAAATCCACGCGCGCTTCAGCGCTGGTTTCAGTTTTTCCGAGGCCACAAAATAATCGACGCGCCAGCCGATGTTCCGGGCGCGGCAGTTCATCATCTGGCTCCACCACGTGTAGTGACCCGGGCCTTTTTCGAATTCACGAAACGTGTCCACGAATCCCTTGGCGAGCAGCGTGGAGAAGTTCCCCCTCTCCTCGTCGGTGAAGCCGGCATTGCGGCGGTTGGTCTTGGGGTTGGTCAGGTCGATCTCCGTGTGCGCCACGTTCAGGTCGCCGCAGAACACCGCCGGCTTGCCCTTCCTCTCAAGTTTTTTCAGGAAAGCCAGGAACGCCGGGTCCCATTCCTCCGTGCGGTATTTTAAGCGCGTCAGCCCGCGCTGCGAGTTGGGCTGGTAGACGTTCACCAGGAAGAAATCCTTGAACTCGGCCGTGATGACCCGCCCTTCATCATCGTGTCCGGGCAGGCCGATGCCGTTGGTCACCTTGAGCGGCGGCACGCGCGTGAAGATTACGGTGCCCGAGTAACCCTTCTTCACCGCCGAATACCAGTGTGGCGTGTAGCCAGTCACCCACGCCACGTGCTGGACGTCGCCCGGGTGCGCCTTGGTCTCCTGCAGACAGATGACGTCGGCGTCCACCTTCGCCATGTAGTCGAGAAAGCCCTTCTTGAGCGCGGCGCGCACGCCGTTGACGTTCCAGGAAACCAGTTTCATGCGGCCCATTAATTCGTCGTTTCAAATGCCGACCGCAACATGTTTTGCCTTCCGCACCCGCGCCGCCCGCTCATGCTGGCCTCGTGCCCGCCTGCACCCTCGAACTCAAAATCATCCCCAATGCACCGCGCGACGAACTCGCCGGCTGGCTGGGCCATGCGCTCAAAGTCAAGGTGCACGCCCCGGCCCTCGAGGGCCGCGCCAACGATGCCTTGCTGGACTTCCTCGCCGAAAAACTGGGCGTGCCCCGCCGGACCGTCACCCTCATTCGCGGGGAGAAATCACGGCATAAGGTTGTCCGCCTTGAAGGTGTTACGCTCGCCCAAGTGAAGTCCTGCCTGCCCGCCGCCGCGACATGACACACGCCGTCGTTGCCTCACCCGCGCCGCGCCGGTGAGCTTCACCTTCCTCGCCCGCATGCCCGTTTTCCAGCCCATCCCCCTCGGCCAGCGCATCCCCGGCAGCCCGCACTCCGTCGCATGCAGCCTGCCGACCATGCGCGATGTCATCGGTTACGAGGAAGGCCGGCCCGAGACCACGAAGCATATCGCCTCGGGCTATCCGCGCTTTGTCGTCCACACCCACGCCAAGCGCTTGTGCGAACACCTCGCCCGCCGGCCGGAGCTGGCCGGCCAGTCGCTGTGGCTGGTCACTTCGCCCAAAATGGCCGCGGCTCTCGCCGATCACCTCGGCCGCAACGGCCCGGCCGCCGCGACGCCCTTCTCCGCTGATGGCCTCGCCGGCGTCGCCCACACCGACACGCCGGAACTGAACACGCGCGGCAAGGTTTTCCTCCAGAACATCGGCGGCTTCCTTTCCTCGCGCGCCGCCGAGGACCATCTCTTGCGCCTCGGGCTGCTGCCCGCCACCGCCCCCGAGAAGCTCTTCACCGGTGACGCCACCGCTGAGATCCGGCGCGTGTTGCGTGGGCCATTTCCCGTCGCCGCCACCGATCTGCTGCTGGCGCCGAGCGGCATGAACGCCCTCTACGCCGCCTTCCGCGCCATCAACACCGTGCAGGCTCGCACCGGCCGCACCGCCTGGGTGCAGCTGGGTTGGCTCTACCTCGACAGCATCGCGCTGCTGAAAAAATTCACGCCCGACCCGGCGCGCGATTACCTGCGCCACGGCGACGTCACCGACCTGACCGGTCTGGAAAAACTTTTTGCGGCGCACGGCCCGCGCATCGCCGGCCTGATCATCGAGGCGCCGACCAACCCGCTCATCCAGACGGCCGACATCGCCGCTGTCACCGCGCTCGCGCGCCGGCATGGCGCCAAGGTCATCCTCGACCCGGCCGTCAGCTCGCCGTTCAACGTCGACCTGCTGCCCCATGCCGACCTCGTCGCCACCAGCCTCACCAAATACACCGCGCACGAGGGCGACGTCATTGCCGGCGCCGTGGTGGTGAACGCCGCCCGCCCCGACGCCGCCGAGCTCCGTGAGCTCGTCGCCGCCAACCTCGAACCACTGCACCCGCGCGACCTCGCCCGCCTCGCCGCGCAGATCGGCGCCACCCCGGAGGTCGTCGCCCGCATCAACACCAACGCCCGCCAGGTCGCTGTCTTCCTCGAGTCGCACCCGGCCGTCGACAAGGTCTGGTGGGCGCTGCAGCCGGCCACGCGGGCCAACTACCTCAAGATCGCGCGCACGCCGGAATCGGTGGGCAGCATGATTTCATTCACGCTCAAGGGACCGCTCGCAAGGTTCTACGATGCCGTGCGCCTGCCCAAGGGCCCGAGCTTCGGCATGACGACCACGTTGATCTCGCCGTTCATCTACCTGGCCCATTACGACCTCGTCACGAGCGAAGCCGGCCGGGCCGAGTTGGCGGCTCACGGCCTTTCGCCCGATCTGCTCCGTCTTTCCGTCGGCACCGAGCCGGTGAACGAAATCATCGCCTCGCTTGCCGAGGCGCTGGGTTAGGCGCGGGGCGGCGAGGTCAACCGGTGGAACCGCCAGCCGAGCAGCAACGCGGCGCTCCCTAATCCGGCCGCCAGCCCGGTCCACAGGCCCACGGCGCCGAGCGAGGTGTGGAACGCCAGCCAGTAGCCGAGCGGCAGCGAGATAACCCAGTAGGCGATGAAGGTGATGACGGTCGGCACGCGCACGTCATGCAACCCGCGCAACGCACCGACGCTGATTACCTGGCCTCCGTCGAAAAGTTGGAAGAACGCCGCGACCACGAGCAGTTGCGCCGCCAGCGCCGCCACGTCCGCCGCCGGCGTGAACGCCGCCGTGATGGCCCGTCCCGCCAGCGCGAACGCCAGGGCAAAACCCAGCATGATGACCAGCCCGGTCAGCAGCGCGCCGAAGCCGATCGGCCGCAGCGCCGCGGTCCGGCCTTCGCCGCCGGCGCGGCTGATGCGCATGCTCACCGCCAGCGACAGCCCCAGTGGAAACATGAAAGCCAGCGACGCGCAGCCGATGGCGATCTGGTGCGCGGCCAGCGGCACCGTACCCAGCCAGCCCATCATCAGCGCCGTGGCCACGAAGGCCCCGCCCTCGAACAGCAGCATGCCGGCGGCCGGCACGCCCAGCTTCAGCAGCGCCGCAAACCGGGCCCGCTCCCAGCCGCTCCACGGCGCCGACCGCACCACCGCGAAGGTCGGCGACATCTGCAGCCAGAGCCCGAGCGCCGCCACGGCGGAAAACCGCGCCAGCAGTGTCGCCCAGCCGGAGCCGACCAAGCCCAGCGCCGGGAAGCCCAGATGCCCGAACACGAACATCCAGTTGAAAAGCGCGTTCAGCCCCACGTCGGCGAGCATGATGCCCATCGGCACCCACGGCCGGCCGAGCGACTCGGCAAACTGGCGCTGCACCTGGAAGAACAGCGCGAACACGATCGAGCCGGCGATCAGCAGGTAGAACGGCCGCACGATGGCCACCACCTCCGCCGGCTGCCCGAAGCGATGGAGCTGGGTGGACAGAAACAGCATGCCCGCGAACGCCACCCATCCTGCGCCAAGCGCCAGCGCGCGGCCATGGCGCAGCCAGGCCGCACACGCCGCGTCGTCGCCCGCTCCGTGATCGCGCGCCGCAAACACGCCCGCGCCGAGCAGCAGTCCGAGTCCGACGATGTAGAAAATATTGAACACGCCCTGGGTAAACGCCGCGGCGGCGAGCTCCACCTTGCCCACACGCCCGATGAACGCGCTGTCGGTGAGCCCGATCAGCATCTGGCTGACCTGGCCGACGACAATCGGGAAGGCCAGCGTCAGCGTCGGGCGCAGCTCGCGGCGGAGTTCGGCTAGTTTTACCACGAAGGCACGAAGGACACGAAGGCGGACCGCCGCAAGCCTCCGGGGATGTATCGGCCGGCGGGTTGGTGAACTGTGTTGGAGGTGGAGCCCGCGCTCCGCGCGGGCTTAAACCTGCGCGGAGCGCAGGTTCCACCAATCAAGCCGCCGGTTTTTCCCATTGTTCTTCGTGTCCTTCGTGCCTTCGTGGTGAACCGTCATGACCCCGCTCGCCCTCGGCCTCGTCCTGCTCGCCGCGATCTGCCACGCGAGCTGGAACTACGCCGCCAAGCGTTCCGGCGGCGGCCTGCCCTTTGTGTGGCTGACCGGACTCGTGTCGTTGTGTTTCTACGGGCCGCTGTCCGCGGCCTACATCCTGTGGCGCCAGCCGGACCTGCCGTTGAACGCCTGGCCAATCGTGTTGGGCAGCGGGCTCATCAAGATGGCCTACGCGGTCATGCTGCAACGCGCCTACCGGCACGCGGATTTTTCGCTGGTCTACCCGCTGGCGCGCGGCACCGGGCCGTTGTTTTCCACATTGACGGCGATCGCGCTCTACCACGAGCGCCCCTCACCCCTCGCGCTAACGGGGGGCGCCATCATCATCACGAGCATCTTCCTGCTCACCGGCGGCCCGAAATTGCTGCACACTGACCGGGCGCACCTGCGGCAGGGCCTGCTCTACGGGTTCATCTGCGGATGCTGCATCGCGGCGCTGACCGTGTGGGACAAGCACGCCGTCGCGCACCTGCATCTGCCGCCGCTGGTCTACGACTGCAGCACGCAGGTGGTGCTCTGCATCGGGCTCGCGCCCTTCGCCTGGCCGCGCCGAGGCCGTTGCGGCCTGGCGCGACCACCGCGGCAAGGTCTTCGCTGTCGCCCTGCTGGCGCCACTGGCCTACATGCTCATCCTGACAGCGATGACCTTCACGCCGGTCAGCTACATCGCCCCGGCCCGCGAGATCAGCATCCTGATCGGCACGTTCTTCGGCGCCAAGCTCCTCAAGGAAGCCGATGCGTCCCGCCGGTTGTGGGCGGCGGGCGGCATGGTCGCCGGCGTGATTGCACTGGCGCTGGGTTGAGCGCGGGCTAGTTTTTCGCGATGCGTCGTAACAAGGAGATCATCGTGCTGCTCATCCTGCTGGTGGGCATGATGGGCTTTGTGCTCTGGTATGTGATCGACCGCCGGGCGAAGAATCGCGCCGCGCCGCCGCCCAAGCCGGTGGCCGCTATCGGCTCCCGGCAGCCAGCTCGGCCCTGACCTCGGCGAAATCGCGCTGGAAGGCTTCGCTGCGCAGGAAGTCCCGGGCCAATTCCTGGCCGAGCACGCGGCCGGCGTAGACATCCGTCGGGTAATGCACCCCGCCCTGCACCCGGAGCCAGCCGGCCTCGCGGCCCTTGGCCAGGATAGCCTCGCGGTGTTCCGGAAGAAGTTCCGCGAGTAGTAATGCGAACACCGTGCCGCGCGTGGAGTGCCCGCTCGGGTAGCTGTAATGGGTCGGATCCTCGTGCTCGATGGAATGCGGGAAGCGCTCCGGAGCCACGTGGTAGGGCCGCGGACGCTTGAAGTATTTCTTGGATTCATCGACCACCCCCTTGGCCTCGGCCTCGACCTCCTTGAACAGCGCGTCGGTCCGGGGAAATTTGCCGGGCGCAAACCACGCGCCGATGGCCGGCGCGTAGTGATAGATGGTCAGCTTGTTCTCGTCGTGGCCCAGGGCGATCTCGGCCGGCGTGGCGGTGGTGTGCACCGTGTAGGTGCTCTCCAGGTCGAACTTGTCCTCGACCGAACCGAGGGCGGGCGGCGGCGCGAGGAGCGCATTGGCGTCGGGCGTGCCCGGCGGCAGGTAGGCCGCGGACAATGACGCCGCCGCGAAGAGCGCAACGAGCAACAGGGGGCGGAATTTTTTCATGGCGCGCATGGGTTAAAATTCCGCCGAGACGGTGAGGAAGTAGTTGCGCGTGGGCAGCACATTGAAGACGTCCTTCGTGTAGGCGTTGGCCGGGTT
>JANYAM010000108.1 GCA_025361365.1 Opitutus sp.
CCGCGCGGCGACGGAGCTCAAGCCCGACCTGCCCGCCGTGCTGCTCACCGGTTACGGCCGCCCGATCGATTCGCGGGCCGCGACCGGGCTCAACATCCGCGAGACCGTCAACAAGCCCTTCACGATGGAAAACCTGGGCAGTGCCATCGAGGGCGCGTTGCGGCCGAAAAAATAACTGTCGCGCCGGCTCAATCCCCGCCGGCCGTCCGCTCGAAAAACCCCTCGCGCTCCAGGACGCGCATGGCCTGCTCAATGACCGCCTTGCGGTCCGCCGGGGCGAGATGCCCGTGGTGCATGGTCAGGAATTCCGCGATGCCGGCCCTGGCCTCGTCGCGCTTGGTGACCCCGGCGAGAAAATCGTCCGCCTCGTCGCAGATCCGGGAGATGACTGCCTGCAGCTCCATGCCCCGATCATACCGCCGCGGGGCGCGGGTTCCAGCCGGGAAACGCCTCAGGCCAGGCGCGGATCGAAGGAGAAGGGCTCGGGCTTGCCGATCTTTACCTTGGCAAAATACGGGTGCGCGGGATTCAGGAGATAGTTGAACTCGCCGGGCACGACGACGCTGGGCACCCGCAGGGCCACGCTGCGCAGGGACTGAACCCAGCCGGCGCCGAAGGCCTGGGTGGCCGGGGAGTGCGGATATTGCCGCCTGTCCTCCGGAACGCGGGCGGGCTTTTCGATGCAGTCCGCCGGCAGATCGGCCGGCACCAGAACCCATTCCTGCTCGAACAGCCGGTCAACATCGTCGGTGCCAGCCAGGACCTCCACTAGGGCGAGGGAGCGAGATTCCGCGCAATAGATCACCGCCAGGCCGGGCGGAGACCAGCGTCCACCGTAATGCTTGGCGCCTTCCCCGCTGAACGCGGTGGCGGCATATCTGGCCGAACTGAGCCGCCATACGGTCATCGGCTCACATCACGATGCCATGCTCAATGCGACCAATGACGTTCTCCACCTCGCGGGCGCCGGGCTCGGTCTGCGCGTAGTCGAGCGGCGTCCGCCCGCCCAAGGCCAGGATCTTGGCGTGAAACCAGCCGCGGGTGTTCTCGTCGGTGACGAACAGTTCCTTGGCGCGGGCGTAAATCCGCATCAAGCGTGCGGCGCGCTCGCTCTCGGCTACCTTGAGCCGGCTCTTGTCGGCCACCCGGCGGGCGTAGGTGCGGGCGGGGATGTTGATCAGCTTCGCCAGCTCGTCGTTGGTGAAGCCAGCCTGCTTGCTGAATTTCACGACGTCCATGACCGGCAGGCCTTCCTCGACCCGCTGCACCATGGCATGATTGTCGTGCACCTGCTCGTAAATCGTGGGCTTGGCTTTGCTGGCTTTCATAGCGGCAAGCTACCGTCCGCCTCGCTTTCCACAAGGAGAAACTGCCATATGGCGGATGTCAGGATGCCAATTGGCAGGCTAAATTTTTAGCACCTCGGCCAGCTTGCTGGCGTCGCCACCGCCGCCTTGGGCGTAGTCGGTCTTGCCGCCGCCCTTGCCGCCGAGCTTGCCGGCGAGGCCGCCGATGAGCTTGCCAGCTGACTGGCCGGCCGTGATGGCCTCGGGCGAGCAATAGGCAACGAGACTGGCCTTGCCGTCCAGGAGCGCGCCGAGCTGCACCACAGCGCCGGCGCCGATTTTGTGCAGCACCTGGCTGCCGAGCGAGCGGAGAGCTTCGGTATTTTCGGCGCTGACGACCGCGGAGACCCACTTCAGGCCGTCCTTGGTCACGGCGGCGAGCGCGAGTTCCTCGGCGAGACCGGCGGAAGCCTTGGCCTCGAAAGCTTTCAGCTTCTTCTCGAGTTCCTTCTGGTGATTGAGCACGGACTCCAGCTTCGCCGCGACGTCATGCGGGCCGGAGCTGAGCCGGGCGTTGACGGCCTTGAGCGCGGCCTCCTCGTGGGCGATGAAGTCGAGCGCGGCCTGGCCGGCGACGGCCTCGATGCGGCGGGTGCCGGCGGCGATGGCCATCTCGGCGACGATCTTGATGACACCGATCTCGCCGGTGGTGGTCACGTGCGTGCCGCCGCAAAGTTCCTTGGAGAAGCCGCCGATGTCGACGAGGCGGACGCGCTTGCCGTATTTGTCGCCGAAGAAGGCAAGGACGTCGGTCGGCTTTTTGTCGTAGTCGATCTCGGACATGACGACGGACGAGTTGTCGATGACCTTCTCGTTGATGAGCTGCTCGCACTCCTTGAGCTGGGCGGGCGTGACCTGCTCAAAGTGCGTGAAGTCGAAGCGCATCCGGTCGGGCGTCTTGTGCGTGCCGAACTGGCGGACATGCGTGCCGAGGATCTTGCGCAGGGCCCAATGGATCAGGTGCGCCCCCGAGTGGTGGCGGTTGATGGCGCGACGGCGGGCGAAATCGACGTGCAGGGTGGCGGCGGCGCCCACAGCGGGTAGGGCGAGTCCTCCGGACGAGCCGATCTTGTGCAGGTGGCGGCCGGACTTGTCCTTGATCGTGTCGAGGATGTCGACCTTTGCACCGTTGATCAGGGCATGGCCGGTATCGCCCACCTGGCCGCCCATCTCGCCGTAGAACGGCGTCTGGTCGAACACGAGGTAGGTGTCCTTCTCGGTCTTCACGACGTCCACGAGCTTGGCGTGCGTGACGCTGGTGGCGTGGAGCTCGTAACCGGTGAACTTGGTGGCCTCGGCGACGGCGTCGCCCTCGGTGGAAGCAACGATGACATCGGTCTTGCGAGCCGCGCGTCCGCGCTCGCGCTGCTTTTCCATGTCGGTTTCGAAGCCAGCAGAGTCAACTGTGATGCCCAACTCCGTCGCTAAGAGCTGAGTCATATCCAAAGGAAACCCATAGGTGTCGTAGAGTTCGAAGGCGAGACTGCCAGATACGGAACGAAGTGTGCCCGAGAAATGGACGCGTGGATCGCCTTGTTTCGGAATGCCCACACCGGCGTTAAATCTCTCAATGCCCTTTTGCAGAGTGCGGCCGAAGGACTCTTCCTCCGCGCGGATGGCCTTCTCGACCATGACGCGCTGGGTCTTGAG
>JANYAM010000154.1 GCA_025361365.1 Opitutus sp.
GCGCGAGATCTGCGGGTAGATGATGTAGCGGTGCACCGGGTCAAAGCCCGGGTTCACGTTCTGCAGCTGCATGAAGGTCCGCACCATCAGGCCGGCGCCCGTCAGCAGCGCCACCGCCAGTGCGGCCTCGAGCACGACGAGCGCGCCCCGCATGGCGCGCAGCCGGCGGCTCTCGCCCATTGCCGCCCCGCCCTCCTTCATCGTGTCGTTCACGTTCAGGTGCGCCGCGCGCCACGCGGGCCCCGCAGCGATGATGACGCCGGTGAACAGGCCCAGCCCGGCGAGGAATCCGATCGCCTGCCAGCTCAGCTTCAGGTTGCGGCTCCAGGAATCATCGGCCCCGGGGGCCAGCGCGAGCAACGCCGGCAACAGCCACTTCGCCACCATCATGCCGCAGAGAATGGAGGCCAGCGCGAGCACGACGCCCTCTTGCAGCAGTGGCCGGGCGATGTCCCAGCGCCCGCCGCCGAGAGCCAGCCGGATGCCGGTCTCGCGCCGGCGGCCGATGGTGCGCACGAGCATCATGTTGCCGGCGTTCACGCAGGCGATGGCGTAGAGAAACGAAACGGCACCGACCCCGGTCCATTGCATCAGCTGGTAACGGCGGAAGCCTGGATTCTCCGGCGGCGCGTCGACCGGTTGGACGAACGCGTCGAATTTCGCCAGGAAGGACTCGATCGACCGCCCCTTCTCGGGGTGCATCGTCCGCAGCTCGGCCTGCGCCTGCACCCGGGTGGCGCCGGGCTTGAGCCGCGCGACCGTCCAGATCGGGATGCCCTGGTTCTGGTTGGTCGCCGCCGTGGGCATGACATAGGGCACATAGAGCCGGCCGTTGGGAAAGCCGATCGGCACGCGGAAATCGTCACCCAACACGCCCACGACGTGGTAAGGCCGGTCGTTGAGCATCAGCTCGCGCCCGAGCACGTTGGGATCGGAGGCGAGCCGGTTGCGCCAGAACCAGTCCGAGAGGATGACGGCATTCTCGGAACCCGCCCGGCCCTCGTCCGGCGAAAAACCCCGGCCCAGGACCGGCGCGACGCCGAGCAGCGAAAAGAAATTGGGCGTCACCCGGAGAACGCTCAGGCCCTCGGGCTCCTGATTGAGCAGCAGGTTCACCGTGTCGTAAGTGCCGCCCGCCACAGAGGAGAATGAGGATGCCTCCCGGTAGGAGAGATAACGGATCAGTTGGGGCCCGCTGGGATTAGGCTGGTCGCGGTTGCTGACCTCGACGCGAACCAGCTCCTCCGGTTTGATATACGGCATGTTCGGAAACAGGCTGCCGGCCACGGAACTGTAGGCCGCCGCCGCCGCGCCGATCCCCAGGGCGAGGGTTCCGACCACCACCGAGGTATAGCCGGGCGAGCGGACCAACGACCGGACGACGGATTTAAATCCAGAAAACATGCGTCGGTCAGATCAAGTCGACGGCGCGAAAAACAGAGCGGAATCCCATGGGGTTAGGAGAAAGACGACCTGCAGAGAGGTATCTTAGGAAGAACTAGCAGAGTTCGTTCGCCAAACAAGCCCGGCCGCGGTCATACCGCTCTACGCCAAAAGGGCCAAAACCGCGCCGGCCGGTCAGACCCGCCGCTCGGCGGTTGCACCCGGGCGGTTCTGTCTTTCTCCTTTGGGCCATGGCTGTCGCTTCGTTCCCACGCACCGTCGCGCCCCTGCGCATCCTGACTGCCGTGCCCGTCTGCGACGGCCACGACAGCGCGGTCACGACCATCAACATCGAGCTGGCCCGCCATGGGCTCGAGGTCATCTACCTCGGCTACCACCAATCCGCCTCGGCCATTGTGCGCGCCGCCATCCAGGAAGACGTCAATGTCGTCGGACTCAGTTCCTACAACGGCGGGCACATCGTCTTCTTCAAGGAAGTCGCCGACCAGCTTAAGAAATCCGGCAATGGCGACATCCCGGTCTTCGGCGGCGGCGGCGGCACGATCACCCAGGCCGATGCGCGGGTGATGAAGCGTCAGGGCACCGACCGCATCTATTTCGCCGGCACGCCGCTCGCCAAGATGATGGGCGAGATCAAGCGCGCTTACGCTCGCGCCGCGAAGCCCAACGCCAAATTCAAAGGCGATCGCGCCCTGGCGCGCGCCCTCACGATCGCCGAGTCCGGCGGCAAGGCTCCCGCCATCAAACGCACGGGCCCGGCCAAATCTTTCGTCGTCGGCGTCGCCGGCCCGGGCGGCGCCGGCAAGTCCACGCTCATCGACGAGCTGACCTCCCGCTTCCTGCGCGCCAATCCCACGGGCCGCATCGCCCTCCTTGCCAACGACCCGTCGCATCCCGATTCCGGCGGCGCCATCCTCGGCGACCGCGTCAGCACCATCTATGCGCAGGATGACCGGGTGTTCTTCCGCTCGCTCGCCACGCGCGGCAGCCTGACCGGTCTTTCCGCCGCCGCGCCGGCCGCGATTGATATTTTGAAGGCCTCCGGTGAGTTCGACCTGATCCTCGTCGAATCCGTCGGCGTCGGCCAGGAGAGCGACCCGTTCCGGATTTTTGGCAAAAGCCCCAAGCTCGTCGACGCCACCCTCTTCGTGCTCGCCCCGTATTACGGCGGGTTGATCCAGCTGCAGAAGATCGCCCTGCTCAACGGCGCCGACCTCGTGGCACTCAACAAGTGCGACCACGCCATGGCGCTCACGGCCAAGGCCGAGATCCAAGCGCGCCTCAACCAGAACGGCAAGGGGCAGCAGCTTCACCCCACGACAGCCGCGAAGCATTTCGACCCGGGCGTGGACGCGCTCTTCGCCGCCATCGCGAAGCTCGGCGACCTGCCGTTGTCCGCCGGCGGCGAGAAAGCCTGCCAGATGGAGGTCCGGTCATGAGCCAGCTCGGGAAAATCGCCGACTCGATCG
>JANYAM010000188.1 GCA_025361365.1 Opitutus sp.
CTGATCGAATCGCTCGAGGGCAAGCGTCCTTACCCGCGGATCAAGCCGCCGTATTTCCCCGCGGTGCTCGGACTCTACCAGTGCCCGACGATCGTGAACAACGTCGAGACGCTCTGCCACGTGAAGCACATCGCGGACATGGGCGGCGAGGCCTTCGCGAAGATCGGCACGCCCAACAACACCGGCACGCGCATCCTCTGCGTCAGCGGCCACGTGCAGCGGCCGGGGTATTACGAGTTCGAGGTCGGCAAGATCACCCTGGGCGAGCTGCTCAACGAGGTCTGCGGCGGCCCGCGGCCCGGCCGGAAGTTCAAGGCCGTCATCCCCGGCGGCTCGTCGGCGAAGATTTTGAAGTTCGGCGAACGCTTCAAGGGCAAGCGCAAGGTCGGCGCGGACATGGTCGACTACGACTGGGGCGTCGAGGACGTGCCCATGGACTTCGACTGCCTCGGCCTGATCGGCACGATGGGCGGCTCCGGCGGCGTCATCGTGATGGACGACTCGGTCAACATGGTCGAGGCGCTTGCGAACATCAACGCGTTCTACGCCCACGAGAGCTGCGGCCAGTGCACGCCCTGCCGTGAGGGCTCGCTGTGGATGAAGAAGATCTCCTCCCGCATGGTGCACGGCGACGCCCGGCCCGAGGACGGCCAGCTGCTCAAGTCCGTCGCCGACCAGATCGCCGGCCGCACCATCTGCGCCTTTGGCGAGGCCTGCGCCTGGCCGACGCAGAGCTACGTCGCCAAGTTCGGCGACGAGTTCAAGGGCTACGCCGACGCAAAGAAAACCGCCAAGCCCGGCGGCACCGTCGAACTCGTCTGATTTTTGCCCACGGAACACACTGAATGAAAACCATCCGAACCAATCCTTCCGTGTATTCCGTGTGTTCCGTGGGCTAAACCTTCTCTTCCCGCAATGATCGCCCCCGCCAAAACCGAGCTCGTCACCGTCAACATCGACGGCAAGGAGGTCTCCGTGCCGAAGGGCACGAATGTGATCGAGGCCGCCCGGCTGGCCGGCGTGGACGTGCCGCATTATTGCTACCATCCGAAGCTCACCATCGTTGGCAACTGCCGCATGTGCCTTATCGAAATGGGCATGCCGGCCGTCGATCCCGCCACCAAGGCGCCGATCACGGACACGGCCACGGGCAAGCAGAAGATCAACTGGATCCCGCGCCCGCAGATCGGCTGTGCCACCAACGCCTCGCCCGGCCTGCACGTGAAGACGAACTCGCCGATGGCGCGCGAGAGCCGCGAGGGCGTCACCGAATTCCTCCTGATCAACCACCCGCTCGACTGCCCGATCTGCGACCAAGCCGGCGAGTGCAAGCTGCAGGAACACTCCACCGCCTACGGCCGCGGCTACTCGCGCTTCGTCGAGCAGAAGAATGTGAAGCCCAAGCGCACCGAGCTCGGGCCGCGCGTCACCCTCGACGATGAGCGCTGCATCCTCTGCTCGCGCTGCGTGCGCTTCAGCAAGGAGGTCGCGAAGGACGACGTGCTCGGCTTTGTCGACCGCGGCAGCTACAGCACGCTGACCTGCTACCCCGGCAAGCAGCTCGCCAACAATTACTCGCTCAACACCGTCGACATCTGCCCGGTCGGCGCGCTCACCAGCACCGATTTCCGCTTCAAGATGCGCGTCTGGTTCCTCAAGCAGACGCCGTCCATCGACCCCGAGTCGTCCGTCGGCGCCAACACCGAGGTGTGGAGTCGCGAGGGCGTCATCTACCGTATCACCCCGCGCCAGAACGACGCCGTGAACGACACATGGATGGCCGACTCCGGCCGCGTGCTCTACAAGCAGGTGAAGGCCGACAACCGCCTGCTCGCCCCGACGATCAACGGCGCCGCCACCGCGGCGCAGATGGCGATCAAGGCCGCGGCCGACCTGTTGGTAGGGCGAGTCGTCCCCGACGAGCCGCGCGGGAAGACGGCTCATCCGGAGGATTCGCCCTACCGGAATGGAATCGCCATCGTCGGCTCCGGCCGCAGCTCGGTCGAGGAACAGTTCCTCACGAAAAAACTCGCCGACGCCCTCAAGGTTTCCGCGCAACTCGTCAGCCGAGTGGGGGCAGGGGACAAGATCCTCGTTTCCGCCGACCGCAACCCGAACGTTCGCGGTGCTCTCGTCACCGGTCTCATCACCGCGCTGCCGGCGTCGCAGCTCACCTCGCTTGCGGCCGGCATCGACGCTGGCAAGGTGAAGACCGTCCTCTCGCTCGGCGAGGATCTGACCGCGGCCGGCTTAACCGCCGCCCAGCTGGCGAAAGTATCGATCATCTATCTCGGCACGCACAAGAATGCCACGAGCGACGCCGCGAAGGTCGGCATCCCGACGCTCACCGTTTTCGAGAAGTCCGGCACGTTCGTGAACCAGCAGTTCCGCCTGCAAAAGTTCGCCAAGGCCGTCCCCGGCCCGGCGGGCATCAACGACGACCTCGTCACGCTGGCCGAACTCGTGGCTGCCGCGGGCGGCGGCATGGTTTCCTTTGACCTCGGCACTTTGTGGACGGCGATCGCCGCTGCCGTGCCGGCGCTCGCGTCCGTCTCCTACGCCAGCCTGTCGTCCACCGGTCTGCTGCTCGATGCGACGCCGTGGGCCGCGCTGCCCTTCGTCGAGGGTGAGACGCTCCACTTCAAACCCGCCGCCGTGCCGGCCGCTGTCGCATGACGTGGATGCATTACATGGCTGCTGCTGGCGCTGTTCTCTTAATTGGGGAAGGCCTGTTCCATTTATTCATGGCAAACTCTTGGGTTGATAGAGCCATGAAATCAAAAGGACTCGATGGATTTGAAGCTGCCAATATGAGGAACGAGCTCTTGGCGGGACGTCGCAAGAGAGCTCTCAAGTCCATTGGCAGTGGTGCATTAATGGGGTTCGGTATTTTCTTAGTTATGTCAGCCCATGATTGAACTCTGGAACAGTCTTCATCCGCTCGTCCAAGCCGTCATCAAGGGCCTCGCGGTCATCGGCGTCATGTTCCCGTTCGGCGGGGCGTGCTCGCTGGTCGAGCGCAAGGTCTCGGCCTGGATGCAGGGCCGCCCGGGCCCGAACCGCGCGATCCCGTTCTGGTTCGCCTGGGTGCCGGTCCTCGGCCCGTTCCTGCAGAAGCTCGGCGTGTTCCACCTCATGGCCGACGGCGGCAAGATGTTCTTCAAGGAGGACCCGGTCCCGGGTCACGTGAACAAGTTCTATTTCTACCTCGCGCCGGTCGTCGGCATGATCCCGGCGTTCACGACCCTGACCGTGGTGCCCTTCGGCGCCTACCTCGATGGCGCGGGCAAACTGGTCCCGCTGGTGCTGGCCAACCTCGACGTCGGCATCCTCGCGGTGTTCGCCGTGTCGTCCCTCGGCGTCTACTCGCTGATCCTCGCGGGCTGGGCGTCGAACTCGAAGTATCCTTTCCTCGGCGGCATCCGCGCGTCGGCCCAGCTCATCTCCTACGAGCTCTCGATGACGCTCGCCGTGCTGCCGGTGTTCCTCGTCGTCAACCCGCCCGGCGGCAGCGGCACGCTCAGCCTCTTCCAGGTCGTGGAGTTCCAGAGCGGCACCTGGCAGGGCTTCACGTTCGCGAGCCTGCACGGGCTCTGGTTCGGGCTCACCATGCCGGTCGCGGCCGTGGTGTTCATGGTGGCGCTCTTCGCCGAGACCAACCGCCTGCCGTTCGACATGGCCGAGGGCGAGGCCGACCTCGTCGGCGGCTTCCACACCGAATACGGCTCGATGAAGTGGGGCCTGTTCTTCGTCGCCGAGTATTCCAACATGCTCATCGGCTCCGGGGTCTTCGTGTTGCTCTTCCTGGGCGGCTGGAACCCCCTGCCGTTCCTCCCGCTGGCCAGCGTGGTCGGCTGGCTCGGCTCCCACCTTTCGCCCCTGTTTCTGCACCCGATCGCGATGGGCCTGCTCTCCATCGGCGTCTTCCTCGGCAAGGCCCTGTTCCTCATCTTCGTCTTCATGTGGGTGCGCTGGACGGTGCCGCGCTTCCGTTACGACCAGGTGATGAAGCTCGGCTGGCAGAAGCTGCTGCCGCTCGCCATCGGCAACCTCATTCTCTACGCGATCCTGATCGCGATCTTCCAGGCCAAGAATTGACCACGGATTTCACTGATGATCACGGATAGAAAACCAAACCACGACACCTGTCATCCTGAGCGCAGCGAAGGATCCAGTTGTTCGCGGGCGGCTGGATTCTTCACTTCGTTCAGAATGACAAACCGGGACATTAATCCGTGTCCATCTGTGCCATCCGTGGTTAAAAACTGATTTCCATGGCCTACGTCGTCGAACGCAAACCCCTCACGCTCTCGGAGCGCATGTATATCCCGCAAATCCTGGCGGGCATGCGGGTGACGTTGAAGCATCTCTTCGCGCCGAACGTCACGATGCAGTATCCCGAAGAGCGTCCGGCCATCCCGACCGGCTATCGCGGCGTGCCGACGCTGGTGAAGGATCCCAATGGCCGCGAGAAATGCGTTTCCTGCCAGCTCTGCGAGTTTGTCTGCCCGCCCAAGGCCATCCGCATCACGCCGGGCAGCGTGGAGGATCAGCCGGACCGCACCCACGTCGAGAAGGGCCCACAGGCCTTCGACATCGATATGCTGCGCTGCATCTATTGCGGCCTGTGCCAGGAGGTCTGTCCTGAGGAGGCCATCTTCCTGCAGAACCAGTATTCCATGACCGGCTACACCCGCGCCGAGATGGTCAACGACAAGGCCCGGCTCTACGAGCTGGGTGGCACGCTGCCCGACCAGCACTTCAAGTGGGACAAGAAGAAGGACGCCGCCGAGCACGGCAACGCGCACTGAGCCATGGCTGACACGCTTTTCCTCATCCTCTCGGTCCTCACTGTCGCCACGGCGCTGCTCGTCGTGCTGAACAAGAACGCCGTCAACGCCGCGATGTTCCTGCTGCTCTCGCTCGTCGGCCTGGCCGGCCTGTTTGTGCTGCTCGACGCCCCGCTGCTGGCCTTCGTGCTGATCCTGGTCTACGCGGGCGCGGTCGTCGCACTGTTCCTCTTCATCATCATGCTGCTCGACACGCGGCCCGGCAGTTTCCCGGCCTTCAAGCCGCTGACCGTCACCGCGGCCCTGCTCGGCGCCGCGTTGCTGAGCCTCGGCATCTGGACGCTCGTCCATCGCGCCGTGCTGCCGCTCACGCCGAAGTCCGTGCCGATGCCGACGATGAAGCATTACGCGGAAATGCTCTTCACCACCTACCTGCTGCCGGTGCAGGTCGTCGGCTTCATGCTCCTGATCGCCATGCTGGGCGTCATCGTGCTCAGCAAGAAATACACTGAGACGGAGGACGCCAAATGATGACGCTCCTCGCCACCGCCCCGTTTTACGGCCTGCCGTCCTACCTGTTCGTCAGCGCGCTGCTGTTCGCCATCGGCTTCTTCGGTGTGCTGCTGCGCAAGAACACGCTCGTGATCTACATGTGCCTCGAGCTGATGCTGCTAGCGTCGACGCTGGCGCTCGTGGCCTTCTCCAAGTTCAACGGCACGCTCGATGGCAACGTCTTCGTGTTCTTCGTCCTCACCATCGCCGCGGCCGAGGTCGCCGTTGGCCTCGCCATCATCGTCGCGCTGTTCCGCCAGCGCCACACGGTGCAGGTCGAGGAGCTCAACCAGTTGAAGCATTAATTTTACCCACGAATGGACACGAATAGACACAAATCAAGGCAGGGTAGGGCGAATCCTCCGGATGAGCCGCGGCTCGTCGGGGACGACTCGCCCTACCTTTCTGCGCCTTGCCGATTTGCCTGATGCATTCGATGCTCAATCACGCCATCCTGATCCTCCTGCTGCCGCTCGCCTCGGCGGCGATGATTGCGCTGTTCCTGCGCAAGCAGGGTGCGATCGCCTCGTGGCTGTCCACGGCCACGGCGGGCGCCATCGCGACGATCTCGATTATCCTGTTGGTGCATGGCCAGCGCTTCGAGAACCAGGTCGAGTGGCTGCGCTTCGGGGACTTCTCCGTGTCGCTCGGCATCAAATACGACGACCTCGCGGCCCTGATGCTCTTGATCGTCGGGTTCGTCGGCTTCCTCATCCACGTTTTCTCGCTCGGCTACATGCACGACGACAAGGCCCGCGCCCGGTTCTTCGGCGGCCTGTCGATCTTCATGTTCTCGATGATCGGCATCGTTCTCGCGAACAACCTGTTCATGATTTTCATTTTCTGGGAGCTGGTCGGTTTCAGCTCCTGGCTGCTGATCAACCATTATCACGAGAAGCAGTCCGCGGCCGACGCCTCGAAGAAGGCCTTCATCGTCAACCGCGTCGGCGACTTCGGTTTCCTGCTCGGCATCATCTGGTGCTACTACTGCATGGGCACGGTCAACCTGACCGAACTCGCCACCAAGATCGACGGCGGCGTGATGGCCTGCAGCACGTGGATCCCGCTGCTGCTGTTCTGCGGTGCGATGGGCAAGTCGGCCCAGATGCCGCTGCAAGTGTGGTTGCCGGATGCGATGGAGGGCCCGACGCCGGTGTCCGCGCTCATCCACGCTGCCACGATGGTGGCCGCCGGTATCTTCATGCTGTGCCGCATCAACGTCCTGATGGTGCCCGAGGCGCTCGAGGTCATCATGTGGGTCGGCACGATCACTGCGCTCTACGCGGCGCTCTGCGCCATCGTCCAGCGCGACATCAAGAAGGTGCTGGCCTATTCGACACTCTCGCAGCTCGGCTATATGGTTGCGGCGTTCGGGCTGGGCTCGATCACGTTTAAACACGAGATGGGCGGCTCGGTCCATGAGATGGTCATCGCCGCCGGCGTCGGCGCCGCGATGTTCCACCTGACGACGCACGCCTTCTTCAAGGCCCTGATGTTCCTCGGCTCCGGCTCAGTCATCCACGGCTGTCACCACGAGCAGGACATCTTCAAGATGGGCGGGCTGCGCACGAAGATGCCCGTGACGTTCTTCACCTTCACCATCGGCGTGCTGGCGATCATCGGCATGCCGTTCCTCGCCGGCTTCTTCTCGAAGGACGCCATCCTCTACCTCGCAATGACGAAGAACACCGTGGTGTTCGCGATCCTTGCCTTCACCGCCGTGCTGACCTCGTTCTACATGGTCCGCCTGTGGAAGATCACCTTCCTCGGCGAGGCCCGCTCCGATGACGCCAAGCACGCCCACGAGAGTGGTATGACGATGACCCTGCCGCTGGTCATTCTCGCGGTGCTGTCCGTTGCGGGCGGCTATGCGGGTGTCTACGGCAAGCTCGCCGGCTCCGTGGCGGACCTCATCCCCGAGGCAGAGGGCTCCGCCCACACAACCATTCTGCTGGTCTCACTCGCGGTCATGACTGTCGGCGCCGGTTCGGCGCTGTTCTTCTACAAGTCCGCGACCACCGACACGCTTGAGGAAAAGTTTCGCTTTGGCTTCAACGCCCTCACCTGGCTGAAGGAGTCGTTCGACAAGCTCTACGATTATTACGTGGCGAAAGTGCAGCAGCGCTTCGCGATGGTGTTGAACTTCCTCGAGCAGATCGTGCTCGCCGGCGCCATCATTCGCGGTTTGTCCGGCTTCGTCGGTCTCGTCGGCTACGGCGCCCGCGCGCTCTACACCGGCAGCCTGCACACCTACGTCTTCTGGTTCCTGCTCGGCGCCGCGCTGCTGTGGGCCTACGCCGCCGGAATTTTTTAACCGCTAATCTTCGCTCATTCTCGCTAATCATGAACCTCTCAAAACGCTCATCCACCCTCAGCGGGGTTTCCTTAGCGTTCATTAGCGTCAATTAGCGGTTGCCCGTCTCCTTTCGATTCATGTTGTCCAACGCCCAACTTCTGCAGCTCGCCATCGCCACGCCGCTCGTGGCCGCGGTCATCATCGCGTGCGGGCTGCCCAAGCGTTTCGCCGTCAAGCTGGCGGTGGTCGCCTTCACGGCGCCGGTGCTCCTCGCCCTCTGGCTGTGGGCGCAGTTCCCGGCGGTGGACGCGCACACCTATTCCTTCCTCAGCACGACCTACACCGGCCTGGGCGGCCTCGGCATCACTCTGAAGCTCGGCCTCAACGGCATCTCGCTGCCGATGTTCCTGCTCGCGGCCATCGTCGGCCTAGCGGCTGGGCTCTACGCGCTGCGCTCCGGCGCCGAGCGCCTGAAGCTCTATCTCGTGCTGCTGCTCATCATGCACGGCGGCCTGCTGGGCGTGTTCGCCTCGGTGGACATCTTCTTCTTCTATTTCTTCCACGAGCTGGCCCTGATCCCGACCTTCGTGATGATCGGCATCTGGGGCGGCCGCGACCGCAGCTACGCGGCGATGAAGCTGACGATCTACCTCACGGCCGGTGCGATGCTGTCGCTACTGGGGCTGATCGCGCTCTACGTGAAGAGCGGCGCCAATTCCTTCGACCTGATCGAACTCAAGGACGCCATCGCCGCCCACGCGCTCGCCGGCCACACGCAGACCTGGATCGCCGGGTTGCTGCTGCTCGGTTTCGGCACGCTCGTTTCGCTTTGGCCGCTGCACACCTGGGCGCCGCTCGGCTACGGTGCCGCGCCGAGCTCGGCCGCCATGCTGCACGCTGGCGTGCTCAAGAAGTTCGGTCTCTACGGCCTCATCCAAATCGCCCTGCCGCTGTTGCCGCTGGGCCTGCAGCACTGGGCGTGGAAACTCGCGCTGCTGGCCGGCCTCGGCAACGTGCTGGTCGTCGGCTTCGTCACGATGGCGCAGCGCGACCTCAAGCACATGCTCGGCTACAGCTCGGTCATGCACATGGGCTATTGCTTCCTCGGCCTCGCCGCGCTCTCGACCGTCGGCACCGGTGGCGTCGTCTTCCTGATGGTGGCGCACGGCCTGTCGGTCGCGCTGCTGTTCCTCCTGGCGACCAGCATCCATCACCGCACGCACACCTTCGACCTGACGGAGATGGGCGGTCTGGCGCAGAAGACGCCGGTGCTGGCCGCGTTCTTCGTCGCCGCGACCATGGCCGGCATCGGCCTGCCCGGCTTCGCCAACTTCTGGGGCGAGTTGACCATCTTCGTGGCCCTGTGGAAATTCTCGCCCGGCCTCACCGCCGTCGCCATTTCCGGCGTGGTCATCTCGGCCATCTACGGCTTGCGCGCCGCGGCGCGGGTGTTCTTCGGCCCGCCGAGCGAAGCGCTGCAGCGGGTCCACGCGCAGCACCCGCCGGCCGACCTCGACTGGCGCGAGAAACTGCCCGCGCTCCTGTTGCTCGCGGCGCTGCTCTTCTTCGGCTTCTACCCGAAGGCCATTTCGCAACCGGTGGACCAGGCGCTGGCCGGTCCGGTCGCGGCCGTCAAAATCCTTCCGCCCCGCTGATCACCCGCCATGTCCACTGAACTTCTCAAAGCGGTCGCCGCTTCCAATGACTGGTGGGCCCTCGGGCCCGAGATGACGCTGGCCGTCGGCGCGCTCCTGCTGCTCGTGCTCGAGATCTTCTCGCCGAAGAAGGACCTGCGCTTTGTCCCGCCGCTGGCGGTCTTCACGCTGGGCCTGACGCTGATCACGGTGGTGGCCAACTTTGACAAGACCTGGGGCGGCGAGGCGCTGTTCGGCGGGCTCATCCGGCTCAGCGCCTCCGGCCAGATCGCGCGCGTGTTCTTCCTGGTGTCGTCGCTGCTGGTCTGTTTCCTCGGCACCATCTGCCTGCCGCGGGCGCGGGTGCCCCGGGTGGAGTTCTACCACATCGTGCTGGTGGTAACCGCCGCGCTGATGCTGCTGGCGCAGAGCAACCACTTCGTGATGTTCTTCGTCGCCCTCGAGACGGTGACCATCGGGTTCTACATTCTCGTCAGCTATTATCGCGAGCGGACGCTGTCGCTCGAGGCCGGCCTGAAATACCTGGTGCTCGGTGCCCTCAGCTCGGCCATCCTGCTCTTCGGCATCGTGCTGATCTACGGTGCGGTCGGCCGCGTGGTGGTGGACGGGGTCGTCCACAATGGCTTCGAGTTCGGCACTGTGTTCAATTTCCTGCGCGCGAATCCCGACAACTTCCTCGCCACCGCCGGCGCGCTGCTGGTAATCGGCGGCCTGGCCTTCAAGATCGGCGCCTTCCCGTTCCAGATCTGGGTGCCCGACGTCTACCAGGGCGCGCCGACGCCCGTCACGGCCTTCCTCGCCGTCTCCTCCAAGGCCGCAGGCTTCGCCGTGTTGCTGCTGCTGGTGCGAGTCTTCGCCCCGCTGCAGGCCGTGCTGGTGCCGGTGCTCTCGCTGCTGGCGAGCGCGACCATCCTGTTCGGCAATCTTTCCGCGCTCACGCAGCGCAACACCAAGCGCCTGATGGGCCTCTCCGGCGTCTCGCACGCCGGCTACCTGCTCATCGGCGTCGTGGCTTCCTTCAGCCAGTCGGCGGCCGCCGGCGCGGTTTGGTTCTACCTGTTCACCTACCTGCTGGCCTCGATGGCGGTGTTCGGCGTCATGGCCTACGTGGCCGGCCCGGATGACAGTGGGGAGGAACTCGAGCACTTCGAGCGGCTCGCAAAAGACCGGCCGTTCCTCGGCACAGTGCTGGCGATCGGGATTGGCTCGCTGGCGGGCATCCCGCCGCTGGCCGGCTTCATGGGCAAGCTGCTCCTCTTCGTCGCGGCTTTCCAGGCGCACCTCTACGGGCTGCTGGCCGTGGCCGTCGTCGGCGTGGTGATCTCCATCTTCTATTATTTCGGCTGGATCCGCGCGGCGTTCTTCGAGTCGTGGTCGCCGCCCGCTCCGGGCACGGCGCCCGTTATCCACCCGGTGGCGGCCGCAGCGACCTGGGCCGGCATTGCGACGCTGGCGGTCCTCGCCATTGCCACCGTGGTGCTGGGTTTCTTCCCGTGGCCGTTGACGAGCTGGTTGCTGAGGTAGGAAAGGGTGGTCGCCGATTTCCACATCGGCGACAGGCGTCGGTCTGAAACGGACGCCCTCAAATTCCCGGTTTATTTCTTCGCCACGACCGGGGAAACTGTTTCGTGTGAGGCCGCGCATGAAGGTCACCGGACTCGCCATTGTGCCGCCGCCCGCGGCCGCCAACTTACCCAAGGTAACTCCCGAGTTGCTGGCCTCCGTCCTCGCCCGCTACTCGCGCAGCAACCAGGGCATCGGCGCCATCCTCGACAAGGTGGACCTCGCCAACCCGGACGCGTCGATCGACCGCATCCTCAATTTCGTCGACTACGGCCACGCCTCGATCGGCGGCCTGACCGGCGGGCTGGCCATCGCGCTTGACGACGTGTCGATGTGGCTCGCGTATAAAATTTTCGAGATCGCGCAGATGGCCGATGGCCAGGAATCGAGCACGCGCTACATCACGATGGCGGCGACGAACCTGCCGGCGCCCGCCGAGCTCGGCATCCCGGACGACCTCGCGGCCCGCTGGTCGGGCGTCATGGCAAAATCGTTTGCCGCCTACCAGGCCGAGTATGCGCGGCTCGACGCGCTGGCGCTCGCTCAACCGAACCTCGTGCGTCTGCCGAAGGACGCGAAGCCCGCCGTCGTGACCCGGCTCCGCAAGAACTACGCGCTGGACCGGGCACGTTACTTTATCCCGCTGGCCACGCGCACCAACCTGGGCCTGGTCCAAACTTCGCGCATGTGGGCGGCCACGCTGAAACACCTCGACTCGCTCGGCCTACCCGAGGCGTCGCTCGCGGCGAAACTTATCCGCGACGAATTGCTGAAGCAGTCGCCGCGGCTGATGCGCCACAGTTTCGCCGAGAAATCCTTCCAGGCCCAGGCCCAGCAGGAGCTGGCCGGGAGCCTCGCGCTCGGGCTCGCGCGTCTGTCGACCAAGCCGCTGGCCGACGAGGTCTGGGTGAAGGTCGACCGCGACCTGCCGCCGTGGCTGGGGGAGACCCAGCCGGTGGCCGAGGCGTTGAAGCACCGGGCCAACCGCTACGGTTATCAGGGCAAGGCCACGCGCCGGATGCGGGTGAGCTTTGCCTGGAACAACATGGCGATCGCCGAGCTGCGCGACCTCAACCGCCATCGCACCGGCCACCGTTATACCCCGCTGATCCAGGCCGGTTTTTACCTGCCGCCGGAGATTGCCCACGCCCCGCACCAGGCCCTGCTCGACGAGCAGGCCGCGCTGACGCGCGAGCTTATGACGCGGGGCAGCGCGGCCTACGTGTATTCGCTCCTGCTCGGGGCCCAGACACCGTTCGAGCACAGCACGCACGCCGACAAGTTCGTCTACGAGGCCGAGCTGCGCACCGGGATGGGGGCGCATTACCGCTATGCCGAGCACCTCAGCGCCGCCCTGCGGGAGTTTTCCCGGCAGGTGCCAGAGGCGAAAGACTGGGTGGTCGAGGGCACCGCGGAGCCAGAATAGGCTTGCTGCAAAGTCCCACTCCGCGAACATCTTGCCAGCCTGCCGCGTATGTTTCGCCGAGCGAAAATCAGCGTCCTTTTCACCCTCGTCGGCGTCCTGACGTCCTCCGCGGCGTTGCTCAATCCGCAGCCGCGCAGAGTGGCCGTCAGCAAAGCGGGAGGCGGTCAATGAAGGGGAAAGCGAGTTTCAAGGTCCTGCAGTTCAACATGCAGTATGGACAACCGTGGGACGACGCCTACCCCGACCATGCGCCCATCGATCTGGGCAAAACCATCACGGAAATCCGAGCCCACGATGCCGACCTCTTTATGCTGCAGGAAGTGGAGCACACCCTGCCCAGCGGCGCCCAGGCCGAGCCGCCCCCGCACTACACGCGGTTGAAGGAGGAGTTCGCGGGCTACGACAGCTACTTCTGCTACCCAAAGCCCGACCCGCGGGAGCTGCCCTTCGGCATCGGGCTGGCCATCTTCTCGAAAACCCCGCTGCGCGAGCACATCTGTGTGAACCTGCCGTCGCCCCCGGTGGAGTTCGACTTCTTCGGCGAGAAAAAGACCCCGACCGACCGCCTGCTCATCGCCGCCACCACGACCATCAACGGTCGCGCGGTGCGGCTCCTCAACACCCACCTGCTCGCGTTCTTCATGCTCAAGTCGAGCAGCGAGACGCACCTCGACCAGCGCAAGCTCGTCGAGGAACAGCTGCGCCTGACGGCGAAGATGCCGACACTGCTCACCGGCGATTTCAACGTCAGCAAGCACGAGTCGCTCATCCAGCAGTTCGCCGACGCCGGCTATCAGACCGTGCAGGCGAAGGAGATCACCTGGCGTCGCCGGCCCTACGTGCTCGACCACATCTTTTACAACGACTGGTTGCGGCCGACTGGTTGGGAAGTGCGTCCGACCATGGCGTCCGACCACCACGCCCTTACGGCGGAGTTCGAGTTCGCGCGGTAGGGCGAGACGGTGGGAGCGGCTTTACGCCGCGACAGTCGGGGCGTAAAGCCCCTCCCACCCAAAGTTACTTTCCCCGCCGCACGCGCTCTTTCTCGTCCTCGCGTTCTTCCTCGAGCCGGGTCTTCTCGCCTGCGATCTGTTTTCGGACCTGGTCGGCCTCGTCGAGCTTCCGGGCCGTGAGCGCCGCGGAGAGCTGCTGTTGCAGGAAAATCTCCCGCTCGGCAATCTTGCCCTGGTAGACGCGGTCGATCTCCGCGAGGCGGGCCTTCTTTTCTGCGGTCAGCGGCGCGGCGGCCGGATCGGCCTTGGCCAGGCGTTCCATCGCGAGTTCGTAGGCGCTTTTCATGGGAAGGATGATGCACCACGAAATACACCAAACACACGAAATAAAGGAGTATCCGCCTTCGTCTGGTTTTCGTGTCGTTCGTGTATTTCGTGGTTACCCTCCGAACTTCACGCCCAAAATGACCAGCAGGGCGAGGGTGACGGCCGGCGGCCAGTAGCCCCCATACCGCGGGGCCCAGCGGCCCGCGGCGCCGGCGAGGAACACCGCCGTCATCAGGCCGAGCGAGACCGGCGCCAGCCACTCGGCGCGGAATCGGGCGTTGAACCACATGCCCGGCAGGTTGGTGCCGTGTTGCAGCAGCCAGTCCATGAGCACGATGATCAATGCCGCGACGGCGTTGCTGAGAGCACTCAGGGGCAGCAGGCCCGCCAACCCAGCGATCATCGAGACGAAGCCCGCCCAAAGGGGGACGGCCGAGAGCGGGATGATCACTAGGTTGGCCAGTAGCGAGACCGGGGAGAGCAGTGCGAAATAGCCGATGCCCGCCGGCGTGCTGGCCAGAAAGGCGGTCCAGCACGCCGCCCCCGCGTTCAACAGGATGCGGCCGGTCTCGTCCACCCGGTGGTGATACCAGCGCCAGTCGGGCCGGGGTAGCAGCGCGAAGGGCCGCCACGCGGCGAGCCATTTCTCCGTGAGCGGCCGGCCCATCGTCACCAAGGCGATCACGACGGTGTAGGACATCTGGAACCCAGTGCTGAAGAGTTGCAGCGGATCGAGGAGCACGGTCACCAGCGCCGCCGCCACCAGCGCGGCGAGGGCGTTGCCCGGCAGCCGGAAGGTCTGGTAGACGGACAGGAAGGCGATCATCAGGAACGAGCGCTCCGCGGGCGAGCTGCCCCCGGTGATCTCCACGTAGAGCCACAGGACGACCAGGCCGATGATCACGGCGAACCGGCGCGGCACGCGCAGGAGGCGGAAGAGCAGATGGATCGCCCCGGCGATGGCGGCCACGTGCAGCCCACTGACGGAAAAGAGATGGAACGTGCCGCTGCGCATGTAGGCGTTTTGTTGGTCGGCCGAGAGCACGGCCTTTTCCCCCAGCAGCATCGCCAGGTAGATCGAGGTCGTTTGCGGCTGGGCTTCCAATCCGTGGCGCAGGATGCCCTCCAACCGGTCCTCCGCCCGGGCGCAGAACGCCTCGAACCAGCCCGGTGGCGCTGCTTCGCGCACGAGATGCGCGCGCGTGAGCCGCTGGTGGATGCCGAGGTTGGCGAGGTAGTCGTTGAAGCCCGCGGCGGCGGCCCCGCGCGGCAGCGGCTCGAGGACGCCGCGGATGACATAGGCGCCCGAGCGCTGCGGCGGGACGCTGATCCGGCGGATGGCGGAATAATAAACGCGCCGCCCCGGCAGCTCCGGGTCCTGGTCGCCGGCCGCACTGATCAGCCCGAGGCCCGTCAGGTTGCGGGCATTGGGGGCCGCCGGGAAAATCTGCAGCACCCGCATGGTCGCGGTCACCTCGCGCGGCGGCCGTGAATCCTGCTCGTGCAGGTCAGGATGCCGGACCAGCAACATGACGAAGCCACCGAGCGCCACGGACAGGCAAAGATTCGCCCCCCACACGAGGCCGGCCGCGCGTCCAGGGCGGAGCGCAGCCCAGCCGGCCCCGAGCGCGGCCAGCGCCGCCAGCAGGACCAGCGGCCGTAAGCCGAAGGCGGGTGCCGGCCAGAGCTTGGCGGCGATCAGCCCGGCCATCAGCGGCACGAGCAGCCACAACAGGGGCGCACGGAGATGCGTGGCGGGCGAAGGCATGAAGCGGGCTGCGCCTTGGCCCGCAGGCAGCGGAGACAGGCGAACAGTTTCCCGGAATACCTTCAAACTTGTTTATCACCTGAAGTGACACACCCTCTCGGAATACATGGCCCGTTCCGCTGACGATTCCGGTTCTCTATTTGGCGAGGAATCTCCGCGTCCCAGCACATCACAGCTGGCCCAGCCGGCGGCACACCAGCCGTTGGCGGCGAGGATGCGCCCGCAGACCCTCAGCGAGATCGTCGGGCAGGAGCACATCCTGCAAGCAGGCAACCTCCTGCCGCGACTGATTGTCAGCAACCGCTTTGGCAGCCTGCTCTTCTACGGCCCGCCGGGCTGCGGCAAGACGAGCCTGGCCGAGGTCATCGCCCGCGAGACGAAGAGCCGCTTCGTCCGCGTCAACGCCGTCATGTCGAACGTCGCCGAGCTGCGCGAGATCCTGGCGGCGGCACGGCGCCAGCCGGAGGCGGCCACGCTGCTCTTCATCGACGAGCTGCACCGTTTCAACAAGTCGCAGCAGGACCTGCTCCTGCCCGACGTGGAGGAGGGCACGGTGCGGCTCATCGGCGCGACCACGCATAACCCCGGCTTTTACGTCAACCCGCCGCTGCTCTCGCGCAGCCATCTCTTCCGCCTCGAGCCGCTCGCCCCGCCCGCCGTCGCGGGCGTGCTGCGGCTGGCGCTGACGGATCGCGAGCGCGGGCTGGGCGCGCGGGGCGTCACCGCGGACGACAAGATCCTGGCCGACCTCGCGCAGCTCTGTGACGGCGACCTGCGCCGCGCGCTCAATGCCCTCGAGGTGCTCGTGCTCGGCTTGCCGGAGCGCGCCGTGCTCA
>JANYAM010000211.1 GCA_025361365.1 Opitutus sp.
ACCAGCAGCAGACCCACCAAGGCTAGCCGCGGATTTTTCATGGGCTCGGGCGCGGGGTGGCAAAGACCCGCCGCTGCATGATGACGAAGCTCAGGGCCATCTGGGCGGCGTTGGCAAAACCCGCGGCGAACCAACCCGGCCAGCCAAACCGCTCATGCCCCAGCCAGAAAAATCCATACTGCACGACAAAGGTGCCGGCCACCATGCCGAGATATTCCGCCACCTGGCGCCCCGTGTCGGTGCGCTTGTCCGCGAAGGTCCACCATTTGTTCAGGGCGTAGTGAACCGCCAGCGCGGGGGGGTAGGCCAGCAGGAAGGCGGCGGTCGCGCCCACGAACCGGCCGAACAGCCAGTTCAGGCCCATGAAAAACCCCATTACGACCAATCCCACCACGGCAAATCGCAGCAGGCGGCGGACGAGTTCTGGCTTGAGGGTCATTCAGCCAAGGGAAAGGCTTCGCCCCCGTGTCTGACAAGCTGCAAAACCCCCTGCGCCTCGCCATCATCGGCTGCGGCCTCATCGGCAAGAAGCGCGCCGCCGCGCTGGCCAAGGTCGCGGGCGCCAGGCTGGTCGCAGTTTGCGACGTCGCCGCCGGCCGCGCCGCGGAGCTCGCCGCGCTTTATCCCGGCACCGAGGCGGTGACCGACGCCAGTTTGCTTTTCGCCCGCGCCGACCTCGACGCCGTCATTATCGCCACCCTGAATGGTGCGCTGGCGCCGCTGGCGCTGGCCGCGGTGCGCGCCGGTAAACATGTGCTGGTGGAAAAACCCGGCGCGCTCAACGCCGCCGAGTTGCGCGAAGTTCAAGCGGCGGCGGCCAAGACCGACGCGAAGGTTCGCATCGGATACAACCACCGCTTTCATCCTGCGCTGCTAAAGGCCCGGGAGATTTTCGAGTCCGGCGCGCTCGGGCCGATGATGTTCCTGCGCGCGCGCTACGGCCACGGCGGCCGCAAGGGTTATGACCGCGAATGGCGCGCCGACCCGAAACTTTCCGGCGGCGGCGAATTGATTGACCAGGGCGTGCACCTGATCGACCTGGCCGGGTGGTTTCTCGGCGACTTCGATAAGATCGAGGGCCACGCCACCACATCCTTCTGGGACATGAAGGTCGACGACAACGCGTTCCTGTCCCTGCGCACCGCGGCCGGGCAGACGGCGTGGCTGCATGCCAGCTGCACCGAATGGAAAAACCTGTTCTCCCTCGAGATCTACGGGCGCGTCGGGAAAATCGCCATCGACGGCCTCGGCGGCAGCTACGGTCCGGAAAAACTGGTCTACTACAAGATGCTGCCGGAGATGGGCCCGCCCCCCAGCTTCCCGGAAGAATTCCCGGCTGGCGACGCCTCGTGGGCCCTGGAGACCGAGGCGTTCCTGGCGGACATCCGCCTCAACCGCGAGCCCAGCCCCGGGCTGTGCGAGGGCATCCGGACCCTCGAGATCGTGGAGGCCATTTACCGCAGGAGCGGTTATCCCCGCTTGTAGTGTCATTACTAGGCCCCCGGCCGCCCATTTTTCCCTTCCCGCCTTCCGCCCAAGTCTCTTACCTCGACGCATGATCATCACCCGTTCCCCCCTCCGCATCTCCCTCGGCGGCGGCGGCACCGACCTCCCTTCGTATTACCGCGACCACACGGGCTTCCTCGTCGCCGCGGCCATCGACAAATACGTCTACATCACGCAGCACCGCACTTTCCAGCAGGACATCATCATCAAATACTCTAAGCTCGAGCGCGTGCAGTCGGTCGACCAGATCGAGCACCCCATCGTGCGCGAGGCCCTCAAGCTCACCGGTGTCACCGATCCCCATCTCGAGCTCACGTCGATGGCCGACATCCCCGGTGGCACCGGCCTGGGCTCCTCCGGCAGCTTCACGACGGCGCTGCTGAAGGCGCTGCACACTTATAAGAAGAACATTCTCTCCCCCGCCGAGCTGGCCGAGCAGGCCTGCGACATCGAGCTCAACAAGCTCGGCGAGCCCATCGGCAAACAGGACCAGTATATCGCCGCGATCGGCGGCATCACGGCCTTCACCTTCCACAAGGACGGCCGCGTCGAATACCGCCCATGCAAGATCGCCGAGGAAACGCTGTTCAACCTCGAGGACAACCTCCTGCTCTTCTTCACCGGCTACTCGCGCAGTGCCTCGGGCATCCTCAAAGACCAGAACGACAAGTCCAAGGCCAACGACAAGGCCATGCTCGACAACCTCCATTTCACGAAGGAGCTCGGCTACAAGTCACTGGACGCCCTCGAGGGTGGCAACCTCGAGGAGTTTGCCCGCCTGATGGACGTCCACTGGCAGCGCAAGAAAGCCCGCAGCTCCGGCATGAGCAACCAGCACATCAACGACTGGTATGACCATGCCATGGCCAACGGCGCGCTCGGCGGCAAACTCATCGGCGCCGGCGGCGGCGGCTTTCTCATGTTCTACGCGCATGACAAGCAGAAGCTCCGCCACGCTCTGCGCGAGAAAGGCCTCCAGGAGGTCCGCTTCCGCTTCGACTTTGAAGGCAGCAAAGTGGTGGCCCAGAATTGAGGCGCCCATCTGAAGCGTCGTCCTCCCTTGCGCCGGCGCCCGCCCAACTTCCGCCCCGACCCATCCCGGCGATGACGTGGCGCGATCCGATCCGGCGACTGGGCTGGCTGGTGCTGACCGTCTCATTCGGGCTGCGCGCCTGCCTCGCCTATCGCGGCGGCCAGTTGTTCTGGCCCGATGAGGATCGCTTTGAACTGGCGCGACAAATTGCGCGGGCCCTGCAGGCCGGCCAGATTGGTCCGGCGGCCGACCTGCTGTTCGGCCACCCCGACCATTTCCTGTTCAAGGTTGCGGCCCTGCTCCCGGCGGGACTGGAAACGGTCGCCGGCACGCCCGGCTGGGTCTCCGCACTTTTCTTCGCCGCGACCTCGACCTGGACGCTGTGGCTGGTGGCGCGGGCCGCCCGCGCCGCCGGCGGTTCGGAGCGGGAGGCCCTGGTCGCCCTTACCCTCGCGGCCTGCACCACCTCGCTCTTCTATTTTTCCCGCCATTTATTCCCCTACGATCTTTCCCTGGGCCTGTTCCTTCTCTCCCTGATCGCCGGTTTGCGCGGGCATTCCTTCCGGGCCGGGCTCTGGGCCGGCTTGGGTTACCTCGCCTACAATGGTTACTGGTCCCTCGGCGCAGCGCTGTTGACGGTGCACGTCCTGCGCGCCCTCCCGCAGCCCATGGCGATGTTCACACGGGGAGCCTATGCCCTGGCCGGCCTGGTGGCGCCGCTCCTCATCGTGGCGGCGATCAGCCGCCCGGCCGGCCATGATTTTATCGCGCAGTCCATGGATTTTGCCGGCACGGTTTACCAAGGCGACCTTGGCCGGGCCTGGCTGGTGGTCCCACAATACCTCTGGGCCAGCGAACACGGCCTGGCCGTCCTGTGGGTCGTAACGCTGGCGCTGTCCCTGATCCTGATTGGCCAGCCCGGGGAACAGGGGCGGCAGTTGTGGCCCACGATCACCGTGCTGACCGGGCTGCTGCTGATCATCCCTTCCGATTTGTTGCATCACTTCGCCATCTCGGCGCGGCATGTCCGCGTGCTGACTCCGTTCCTGTGCCTGACCGCCGCGAGTGTATTGTGCTCGCCGGCCCTCTTCCGCGCCCGGCCTGGATTGCTGGCGGGCCTGCTGGGCCTTGTCGGGTTGCAGGCCGCGTTCAATTTCGCCGCGCCACTGGCCCAGGTTTTCCCGCGCGAGTTCACTACCCTCGCGGCCCGGTATCTGGCTACGGCCCGCCGGCATGATCTCGGCCCTTACACGATCATCAACGCCACGTTCCTGCACAATCCCGACTGGGTCCCGACCGGCCCCGACGCCGGAACCGTCGGGCTGCAGCGCAATCATCCCTTTCAATTTACGCCCTACCTCTATGAAGGGTATGACGCGGCCACCCGCGCCCGCTATCAGAAACGGGATCTTTCCATGCGCGTGGTGCGTCTCGACGCGGGCGGGCCGCCGTTTGCCGGCTACCCTGACGGGATGATTGAGCTCACCCTCCGCTTTCCGGCCAACCCACCGGCGCTTTTTCCGGAACCGATCCTGGCCACCGGCCAACCCGGGAAGGGGGACCTGATTTATGTCCGCTATGAAGACCGGGAGCACATCCGCTTTGGTCATGATCACATGGGCGGCAGCGGCGAACTCGGCGACCTGCTGTCCCTCGACCGGAGCAAACCCCACCGGGTGCGAATCGGATTGGGCCCGCTGTTCACCCCCGGCACCACGGCGCGGGCGTCCAGTCTTTTTGTGTTGTGGGACGACACGGTGGCGTTGTTCGGCGCGGCCGAGTTACACCCGTCAGCGGCCGATGAGATTGACATCGCCCACGATTTCATCGGCGCCTCGACCGCCGTCCCCCAGCTATCGGCCGCCATCACGGGCTTCGCGCGCCTTCCCCTTCCCCCGCTGGGCGCCGCCTTTGTGCAGCCGCCGGGCGCACTCCGTCTGGAATTTCTTCTGCCTCCGTCCCCCGCCGCTGTCTATGCCCAGCCGTTGTTGAGTTCCGGCCGGCCGGAACAGGGCGACCTGCTTTTCCTGCGCAGCGAAGGCGCGGGGCGCTTTCGCCTCGGCCACGATAATTGGGGCGGTGGAGCCGAGTTGTCAGAGCCCTTCACGCTCGATCCGTCCCGACCGCAGGAATTGATTGTCGCTCTGGGTCCGTTTTTTCCCGCCGGGGAGTCGGCTTCGGTGGCCGGGTTGAAGCAACGGCGACTCTATGTCAGCAGCAACGGCCGGATCATTTTCAACCGCGTGACGACGTTTCACTCTTCCACTGTCACCGAACTCCAGCTGGGCGAAAACCATACCGCCAGCACGATCGTGTCTCCGTCGCGCCTGATCGAGATCCTGCGTTGCGAATCGATTCCGCCCGGTCCGGCCTGGCCCGCGCCGGAGCAGCCCCCGGGCGCGATCCGACTGGCGCTGCGCTTCTTCGCCATCCCGGCGCCGGGCCAGAGCGAACCCATCCTGACCACGGGCCGGACCGGCGCGGGGGATCTGCTGTTCATTCGTTTTGATGACGAGGGCCATTTCCGCATCGGCCACGATCACTGGGGCCATGCCCTCGTGCTCTCCGAGCCCCAGCCCTTCGACCGCACGCGCCCCCTCGAACTCACAATCGCCTTGGGATCCTTGTTTCCACCCCCGGCCGTCACGACGGACCCCGCCGTCGACCCGCTGGTTTCTCTCCGGAACCGCCTTTATGTCGCGGTGGGCGACCGCATCATCCTGAGCCAGCCCGACCGGTTTCACGGCGCGGCCGCCGCTCCCTGGGCCCTCGGGCTGAATGCCATCGGAGCCAATACCGCCCGGGAAATGTTGTCGGCCGATGTGATCGACTTTAGCTCAATTCCGGCTGAAACCCTCCTGCCTCTCCTGTCTCCCCGCTGAATCGCCACCTTCATGACGACTGCCTCCGCCCAACTGCCCGTCGCCCTCCTCGCCGGCGGCATGGCCACCCGCCTGCGCCCCATCACGGAGAAAATTCCCAAGCTCCTCGTCGAGGTGGCCGGCGAACCCTTCTTCTCCCACCAGCTCCGGTTGCTGAAGAAAAACGGCCTGACCAAGATCGTGCTCTGCGTCGGTTACCTCGGCGACATGATCGTCGAGCAATATGGCGACGGCGCGAAATGGGGCGTCGAGATCCAGTATTCCTTCGACGGCGAAAAACTCCTCGGCACCGGCGGCGCGCTCATCCGCGCGCTGCCCAAACTTGGCGACGCCTTCTACGTGCTCTACGGCGACAGCTACCTGCCCGTCGACTACCAGGCCGTCGGCCGGGCCTTTCTCGACTCGGGCAAGCTCGGCCTGATGACCGTGTTCGAGAACCGCGAGGCCTACGACGCCAGCAACGTCTGGTTCGAGGCCGGCCGCATCAAGCTCTACTCAAAAAAAGAAAAGCTCCCGCAGATGCGCCACATCGACTACGGCCTCGGCCTGTTCCGCGCCGCCGCCTTCGCCGGCTGCCCGCGCGATGCCGTCGTGGACCTCGCGACCGTGCAGACCGACCTGTGCGCCCGCCGCGAACTGGCCGGCTATGAGATGAAGGAACGTTTCTTTGAGATCGGCTCCCACGCCGGCCTCAACGAACTCAACGGGCTCCTGCGCGCCGGTTCGTCTCCCGGATGAACGCGCCGGCGATTTCCCCCGCCGCCGGGCCGGACGCCCCCCCGCGCCGCCGCGCGCTGATCGCCGGCCTGGCGCTGGCTGCCGTGGTCTCGCTGCTGCTGGTTTTCCACAACTACGGCCACCCGATCCTGCCGCGCCGGCACTTCCCCATTGCGCCGGAACAGCTCACGGTCCACCCGGAGGGCCGGAACCACGTGTTCATCTTCGCCTTCGACCACAGCGAACCGAACCGCGCCGGCGTGGATCGCAGCGCCGCCCTCCTGCTCGAGGACGGCAAGCTCTATAGCAATCCACAGCGTGATTCCCTGGCGGCGCTGCTGCAGGTCGGCGGCTACCGCTGGGCGCATGAGCCCGGGCGCATCCTGTTCTCGACCCCCGACAACTCCGATCCACGGACGAACGGCCGGTCCTATGCCGTGCTCTCCCCCGTGCTCTACACCCGCGCCATCGCCGAAGGATCCCTCTTGGTTTTCACGCTCGCCACTGCCGGCCTCTACTGTCTGGTGCGGCGCGACCCCGCGCCGGCTCACGGCCCCGCCACCCCGTCGGGCTGGCGCTGGCACGTCGCCGGGACCGCCCTGCTTTTCCTCGGCGGCCTGTATTGCAACACCGGCACACTCGCGCCCTACGCCATCACCACCTTTCCGCATGAGGCAAAAGGCAGTGGCTACCTCTACAATCCCGACCATGTGCATTTTCGCGCCCTGTCCGATTTCGTCCAGGGCCGGGAGCAATCGCGGTGGGATGGCGCCATCCTGCTGCGCCGCATCCTCTTTCCGGTACTGGCCTGGCCGTTCGTGAAGCTGGCCGGTTTTGAAGTCGGCGGCACGCTGGCCGCGCTGGCCCTGAATGTCGGCGCTCTGCTGTGGTGCGCCCAACTCTTGCGCCGTCGGATCGGGGAACGCGGGGCCATCTTTGCCGTCTGGCTGCTGGCGCTTTATCCGGGCGCGGCCTACTGGGGCGGGCTGCCGTATCCGTATGCCCTGATCAGCCCGCTCAGCCTGCTGCTGCTGATCGCCCTGCAGGATCTGGCCGAAGCCACCGGCTGGCGCCTCCTCTGGCTCTCCCTCGCCATGGGCGGCGCCTCGCTGGCGTATGACTTCACGGCCTTCTTTCTGCCGGCTTCCTTGCTGCTGCTGTGCTGGCAGCGCCGCTTCGGCGCTGCCCTCTTGGCCGGCGCGGCCCAGGTTCTGCCGCTGGCCGCCTGGGTTCTCATTCTGGCCAAGGTTTTTCACCAGCCGCTCAGCAACAGCAACACTGCCACCTACCAGAACATCCTCGCGGCTTACGGCCAGGGCCTGAGCCCAACCCAGCTCTGGACCCAGCTGGCCAGCCTGCCTGAGACGGGCCTGGCGGTTTTCTTTGGCGCCAACTTCCTGTTCCTGCCCGGGCTGTTCCTGCTGCTCATCGCGCTCAACCCCGTGACCTCGCGGATCCGCCTGTCGCGGGCGGAGACGGCCTTGCTGCTCACTGCGCTGGCCATCGTCCTCTTCAATCACTTCGCCCCGCCGTATGGCGGCTGGCAGATGCGGGGCACTTGGATCGCCCGGATTTATCAGCCGGTTTTCCCGGTCTTCGTGTTCTTTGCGGCCCGGTGGTGGCAGGGCCTGCCGCCGCTGCGCTGGCCGGCGCGGGCGGCCCTCGGGACCGCCTTCGCGGGAGTCGCCCTCGGCAATGCGCTCATTGTGTTCGGTCCGATCCTCAACAACCCTTCCCGTGTGTCGGAGACCGCCTACTACCGCTTCTACAACCACAACGACGACCACTGGGTTTATGAGCAATACTGCCTGAAGCTGCACGGCCGCCACCCGCTCGGCTTCCCGGCCCCGCTCCCACCCTGAGCCTCCGCCTTTCCGCATGAACCAACTCAAGATCACGCTCGAAATGCTCGATGGCATTCCGCAAAACGGGCCGACCGATCCGATCAACTATTACCGGCGGCCGTTCATCGGGACGCTCTTCCGGCATCGCATCAACCTCGGGCTGCAATTGCTGCCGCAACAGAGTTACGGGCGCGTCCTCGAGATCGGCTATGGCTCGGGGTTCCTGCTCCCCACCCTGGCGCCGGGCGCCCGCGAACTGCACGGCCTCGACCTCGACGCCGACCCCGCCCCGGTGCACCGCATGCTCGCGAGCCGCGGCTGCGCGGCCACCCTCGTCCAGGGCAGTGTCTACGACCTGCCCTACGCGACCGGCACCTTCGATCTCGTGGTTTCCTTCTCCACCTTCGAGCACCTACACGAGTATCACCGCGCCCTGGCCGAGACCTGCCGGGTGCTCGCGCCCGGCGGAGTCTTCCTCCTCGGCATGCCCTCGGTCAACAAGACCATGGAATGGCTCTTCCACGCCATCGGCCACAGCACGATTGATGACGTCCATGTGACCTCGCCCCAGATGGTGACGTCGGCATTCACCGGGGCGGGCTTCCGCCCTGCCGCGGCCGCCTACCTCGATTTTCCACTAGCGCAGCCCTTCGGGCTGCGCCTCTACAATAACTGGTTGCTCGAAAAGCCGGTCTGATTACCGATGAAGCCAACCGCCTGCCGGGCGGAAAATCATTCGGCCCGCGTTTGATCTACGGTCCATGCCTTCCTTCCGGTTGAATATCACCCCGCTGGTGCCGTCCGGCACCAGGCTGCCTGTCGTCAATGAACTGCGGGGCTTGGCCCTGCTCCTGGTCCTTTGCTACCATGGGGGCGCCGTGCTGAATATTCCGAACGTGCTGCATGGCGAGCTGGGCGTCGACGTGTTCCTGATGGTCAGCGGCTTCACCCTGGCGCTGGCCTCGGCGGATTTGTCCGCGCGCCAGTTTTTTCAGCGCCGGTTCCGGCGTATTTTCCCGGCCTACTGGCTGGCCCTCGGGTTGTTTCTAGGGCTGCACTGGCAGCTCCTGGGCCGCACCTATCCGGCCGGGGACATAGGACTCCATGTCCTCGGGCTGCACGGGTTCGGTCCGATCGACAGCTTCGTCTCGATCAACGATTCCTTCTGGTTCATCACCATGATCGTGTCGGCCTATGGCGTGTTCTTCGCCTTGCGCCGGCACCTCGATGATTTTTCCCTGGTGGTCGCGGTGGGTGCGCTCCTTACCACGGTTGCCTGCGTAGGCTATATGGAAGCCGGGCATTTCGGCGGCCTGATCCACCTGGGGTTGCGAATTCCCTCCTTTTTCCTCGGCCTGCTCGCCGGCCGCCTGCTCGGCGCGGGCACGATGGAGATCCGCGTGGATCTCCGGCTCGGCCTCGGGTTGCTGTGTTTTTTCTACCTCATCTTCGTTCGCAAGGTGCACTTCACCACCCCGGTGCCCGCCCTGGGCATCATCGCCACCTGGATCGCCCTGCATCATCTGCTGGTCCGGATCGCGGTGGGGCGCTGGCTGCTCGCTGCCTTGGCCGGGCTGGGGCTCATTTCGTATGAAGTCTACCTCTTTCACCAGCCGTTGATCCGCGACTACAACTTGCTCGCGCAATATGCCTGGCTGGGCCATGCTCCGCCGACTTCCACCCAGTTGTTCGAGGGCATCCTGGTGGCCCTGGCCGTGACCGTCGGCCTCAGCCTGGCGGTGCGGTGGGCCACCACCCGTTGGCTAGGCCGGCCGAGTGCAAATCACCCAAAAGACTGACCAATTTACTCTCGCATTTCTTGGCCACCGACCTGACAAATTTCCCACCCCCACCCATGTCCTACTCCATCCAACACCTGAAAGAGACCGCCGAGATTGTCGCCAAGATCAACCCCGCCGACTGCGAGAAGTGCGTCGCCGAACTCGTGGGCGTCCGCGCCCGGGGCGGCCGCCTCTTCATCCTCGGTGTCGGCGGAAGCGCGGCCAACGCCTCGCACGCGGTGAACGATTTCCGCAAGATCGCCGGCATCGAGTGCTACGCACCCACCGACAATGTCTCCGAGCTCACCGCCCGCACCAATGACGACGGCTGGGCCAGCGTCTTCGTCGAGTGGCTCCGCGGCTCCAAGCTCAACGGCAAGGACGCGCTCCTCATCCTCTCCGTCGGCGGCGGCAACCTCGAGAAGAACGTCTCCCCCGGCTTCATCTCCGCCATCCAGCTCGCCAAGCAGGTCGGCGCCCGCGTAATCGGCATCGTCGGCAAGGACGGCGGCTACACCGCCACGCAGGCCGACGCCTGCGTCATCGTGCCCACGGTCAACCCGAACAACGTCACCCCGCACTCCGAGGCCTTCCAGGCCGTCGTCTGGCACCTCTGGGTCTCGCACCCCGACATCAAGGTCAACCAGACCAAGTGGGAGAGCGTCACCGCGAAGAAGTGAAATAAATTTCAGTTTTTTTGGCCTAGCCGCGCCCCCCGGGCGCGGCTATTTCTTTGGCTCCTTGCAACTCCACCCAGCAGTCTTCCTTGATCGCGACGGCACCTTGAACGTGCAGGTCGTCCGTGACGGCAAACCTTTCCCGCCCGATACGCTCGCCGAATTCCGCCTCTATGACGACGTGGCCGCGGACTGCGCCCGCCTCAAGGCCGCCGGCTACGCCCTCGTCGTCGCCACCAACCAGCCGGACGTCGGCCGCGGCAAGCAGACGCAGGCCGTGGTCGAGGCCATGCACGCGCAGCTGCTCGAACTGATCCCCACCCTCGATCGCCTCGAAGTCTCCTACGCCCCCGGCCAGGGCATCGCCCACCCGGAGGACTATCGCCGCAAGCCACAACCCGGTATGCTGCTCGACGCCGCCTCAGCCCTCGGGCTCGACCTTGCCCGCAGCTGGATGGTCGGCGACCGCTGGGGAGATATTGACGCCGGTCACGCCGCCGGCTGCCGCACCATTTTGATCGACCACGGCTACGCGGAACGCATCCCCGAACAGCCTCCGCATTACACCGTGCGCAGCCTCGCCGAGGCGGTGGGAATTATCCTTGCCCACCCTCTGACCTGACCCATTCATTGCCACCAACTAACCCCCCATGAAATCACTCAACGACCTCAAGATCCACCTCTACGCGGACGGTGCTGACAAAGCCGGCATCCTCGACCTCTACGCCAAGCCCTACATCAAGGGTTTGACCACCAACCCGACCCTGATGAACAAGGCCGGCATTAAGGATTACGAGGCCTTCTCGAAGGATATTCTCCAGACCGTGACCGCCAAGCCGATCTCGCTCGAGGTGTTCACCGACGACCTCGTCGACATGAAGCGTCAGGCCCTCAAGATCGCCTCTTGGGGCAGCAACGTCTACACCAAGATCCCGATCACCAACTCCGTCGGCGTCTCCTGCATCCCACTCATCAAGGAGCTCGCCGCCTCGGGCGTGAAGCTCAACGTCACCGCCCTCCTCACGCTCGCCCAAGTGCGCGATGTCGCCGCGGCCCTCAACCCCGCCGTGCCGTCCGTCGTCTCGGTGTTCGCCGGCCGCATCGCCGACACCGGCGTCGATCCCGTCCCGCTGATGCGCGCCGCCGGCGCCCTCCTCGTCGACCAGCCCAAGGCCGAGCTCCTGTGGGCCAGCGTCCGCGAGGTCCTCAACATCATCCAGGCCGACGAGTGCGGCTGCAAGATCGTCACCGTGCCGCATGACATCCTGGCCAAGGCCGCCAAGATGCTCGGCACCGACCTCACTGCGCTCTCCCTCGACACGGTGAAGATGTTCGCCAAGGACGCCGCCGCCGCCGGCTTCAAACTCTAACCGCGCGCCCGGTTCGTCCCGTTCCGCCCCCCATGCTGCTCCGTCACCGTCTCTCCTCCGTCCTGTTGTCGCTGGCCGTCCTGCTCCCGTCCGTCCTGGGCGGGGAAATCGGCCCGTTCACCGGCCCGGAGGCAGACGCGGAGGCGGCGCGGCTGGCGGAGCGCGCCAACGACTACGTGAACAACGTCGTGGAGGACCTCTACTCCTACGCCTACGTCCAGTTCCACTGGAAGCGGTCCGACGCCAACATCGACCGGATCCTGCGCGCCTACCCCTCCTCCCCGGTGGCCGCGCAGCTCCGCGCCGGCACGCTGAAGACCGGCCCCTTCGACCACGTTTACTTCAAGGAGCGGGTGCTGCCGCGCCTCGAGGAGAAGAAGGTCGCCTCCTTCGACGCCATCAACTGCGCCATCTTTCTCTATGAACTCCCGGCCAACCAGGACCCAGCCGGCCGGCGGGATCTGCTCGCCGCCATCATCCAGACCCTGTGCCGCCAGACCCGCTGGGGTGAAGCTCTCGCCTTCCCGGTGCTCAACCAGGAGCGCCCGTGGCTCTGGAGCGAGGTCATCCGTCAGACCACCATCTACCATAACGACAAGCTCACCGCCGAGCTGCTCAAGAATATCACCGCCGACCACAGGTCCGAGCTGCTCGCCACCGTGGCGGAGGGCCTCGCCTTCCGCGGCGAGAAACCGGCTGCGCTCGAGGCCTTCCTGAAAAAAGAGGGCGACACGCCGGCGCTGCGCGCAGCCATGTTCAGCGGCCTGCTCCGCCGCGAGCTCCCCATCCAGCACGCGCTCGCCGCGTCGCGTCCGCCCAAGGGCCTCTATAGCGGCGTCGACGGTATCCAGCTGCCCGCGCAATCCGCCGATCTATCCGCCTGGCTGCTGACCATCCCCACCGGTGAGTCCCTCGCCGCGGCCCGCCTGGGCTTTGCCCGCTACCTCGCCGCCCTCGGCCGGCTCGACGAGGCCCGCCAGCTGGCGCCCGCGTCCGCGCTGGCCGCCGGTTACGCCGGCTACCTCCTGGCCACGACCGGGGATCTCGCCGCCGCGCAAGCCCTGCCCGCTACCCTCGGCCTGAACCAAACCGAGACCGACCGGTTCCGCCTCGAGCTGCTCCAGCTGATGGCCGAGTCAGGCGCCAACACGGCCGCCCTCCGCGCCCAACTGCCCGGCCTGCTGGCCGCGGATGCCACCTACCGCGAATTCTACGGCCACATGTTCTCCACCGAGAAACAGCTGGTCGTCCGCTCTCACACTTTCGCCGACCTGCCGCTCACTGACCCGAACCGCGTCGGCCGGTTGATCTGCACCTGGAGTCTCACGCCCAACCGCAGCCTCCGGGGCGCCGCCCCATGGGACGCTGTCGTCTACAAGTTCGCCCCGGGTTTCGCGGACCTGTCGCCACCCAAGGACAAGAAAAAGGTCGAGGCCGCCGGGCACTGATCCCCGGCCCTCCCCACCGTGAACGTCCTCTTCGTCAATTACGGTGACTTCACGACCAACAGCCTGAATCACATCGCGGGCTTCGCCGCGGCGTTGCGCCTCGCGGGCCACGATTGCGTCGTCGCCGTCCCGGCGCGCAAGGCAACCCTCGCCGCGGTGCCCAACCCCCAGTTCCGGGCCGCGACCTATGATGAGGTGCTGGCCAACGCGCAGCTCTTCGCAAACGGCCGGCCTGCCGATATCCTCCACGCCTGGACGCCGCGCGAGAGCGTCCGCAAGTTTGTCCTCGCCCACCAGCGGCTGCACGCCGCCCGCCTCGTCATCCACCTCGAGGACAACGAGGAATATCTTGTCGCCGCCTTCGCCGGCCGGCCGCTGGCCGAGCTGCAGGCCCTGCCTGACGATGCTCTGGCCGCGATCCTCGACGAGGCCCTGCCCCATCCGCTCCGGCACCGCAATTTTCTCCGCGTCGCCGACGGTGTCACGGTGATCGTGCCGCGCCTGCGCGACTTCGTACCGCCGGGCCTCCCGGTGCAGGCGCTGCCGCCCGGCGTCGACTTTGCCGCCTACCACCCGGGCCGGGCCGACCCGGCGCTGCGCCGCGCCCTCGGCCTCCGCGACGGCGAGCGCCTGATCGCCTACACCGGCAGCACCACCTTCGCCAACGCCGCCGAGATGCGCGAGCTGCTGCTCGCCGTGCGCGAACTCAACCAGCGCGGCGTGCCGACCCGGCTCGTGCGCACGGGCTTTCATCCGGAGGAGTTTACCAGCCAATACGATTTCGACTGGCGCGCCTTCACCCTCGATCTCGGTTTTGTCGACAAGGCCCGGCTGCCTGTCCTGCTCGCCTCGGCCGACGTGCTCGTGCAACCCGGGCACCCGAACGCGTTCAACGACTACCGCCTGCCCTCCAAGCTCCCTGAGTTCCTCGCCTCCGGCCGCCCCGTGATCATGCCCGCCGCCAATGTCGCTGCACAGCTCCGCGACGGCACCGACGCACTCATCCTGAAAACCGGCACTCCCGCCGAGATCGCCGATCTCTGCCAGCGCGTATTCACCGATCCCGCCCTCGCCGCCCGGCTCGGCGAGAACGGTGCGGCCTTCGCGCGCCAGCACTTCGACCTCGCAAGAAACACCGCCGCGCTCGCCGGTTTCTACCAGCAGCTCGGGGCGACGCCCGCCCGCGCCCCCTGGGCCAGCCTGCTGCCGGGCGCCACGGAGACCGCTCTGCTGGCGGGCTTGTCCGGCGACGCCGCGGCTGCCGATCTCGCCGCGATGATCGCGCACACCGAGCAGCAACTCGCCCGCGGCCCGGCCCGCGCCCTCACCGACCGCCTCGAGGCCGAGGTGCAGCGCCTGCGCACCCTCAACGACCTCACCGAGAAACACGCGGTCAACCTCGGGCTGCAGCTCAAGTGGGCCGAGAAAGGCATCGCGCGGCTGAACGAGGCCCGGCGCCTGGCCCGCCTCTATCAAGCGGAGCTCGTGCGCTCGCGTGACGAAGCCGCCGACCAGCGCGCACAGCTCGCCGCCGAGATCGCCACGCTGCAATACAAGGTCCGGCGCCGGGAGGAATCCTTCTCCTGGCAAATCACCGCGCCGCTGCGCTTCCTGCGCCGGAAACTGCTCGACCCTTTGCGCACCGCGGAGTCCCGGCCGGCCGTCGCGCCCGTCCCCTTGCCGCCCGCGCCGCCGGTCCTCGACCGCGACTTTCAATTCCAAGTCGACGAACCGGCCTTCTGGCGCGTGCCCACCGGCCCGCTCACCATCGTGGGCTGGTGCCTCGGGCCCGACCGGAAACCGGTGCACCAGATCCGCGCCCGGCTCGGCGACCGCACGGTCATCGGCGCGGCCGGCCTCGTGCGGTCCGACGTGGCCTCCCGGCACAATTTCGAGCCCGCTGCGCACAGCGGCTTCGAACTGGTCGTGCCCCTGGCGGTCGGCACCCACCCGTTGGTCATCGAGGTCGCCGGTGAGGACGGCACCTGGCATCTGGTCGCCGCGCCGGTCGTGACGGCCTTCGCGCACTCGCTGCCAGTCACCGGCACTTACGAACAGTGGATCGATCTCTATGACCGTCTGAACCCGGCCCGCCTGCTCGACTACCAGCAGAAGCTCGCCGCGCTGCCGCGCCGCCCGCTCATTTCCATTCTCCTGCCGGTCTACAATGCCCCCGAGCGCTGGCTGGCGCGGGCCCTCGCCTCCGTGCGCGCCCAGCTCTACGCCGACTGGGAACTCTGCATCGCCGACGATGCCTCCACCGCGGCGCATGTGCGGCCGCTGCTCGAGCAGGCCGCCCGTGAGGACGCCCGTATCAAGGTCGTTTTCCGCCCGCAGAACGGCCACATTTCCGCCGCCTCCAATTCCGCGCTCGAGTTGGCGACCGGCGAATTCATCGCGTTGCTCGACCATGACGACGAGCTGACTCCGCACGCCCTAGCCGAGGTCGCGCTCGCGCTCGCCGCCCGGCCCGACGCCGACCTGATGTATTCGGACGAGGACAAGATCGACGGGGAGGGGCGCCGCTTCGCGCCGTATTTCAAGCCGGATTTCCTGCCCGATCTTTTCCTCGGGCAGAACTACCTCACGCACCTCGCCGTCTACCGCACGGCCCTGCTGAAAAAAGCCGGCGGCTTCCGCGTCGGTTACGAAGGCAGCCAGGACTGGGATCTCGCCCTGCGCGTCTTCGAACTGACCGACCCGGCGCGCATCGTTCACCTTCCGAAGATTCTCTATCACTGGCGCGCCATCGCCGGGTCCACCGCGCTGACCCTCGATCAGAAGCACTACCATATCGAGGCCGCGCGCCGGGCTCTCACCGACCATCTCGCCCGCACCGGCCGCCGCGCCGAGCTCATTGCCGTGCCGGGCGGACACTGGCGCCTGCAGCATCCGCTCCCGCCCGCGCCGCCGCTCGTCTCGATCATCATCCCCACCCGCAACGGGCTCGAGCATTTCCGCCGGTGCGTCGCAAGCCTGCGGAGCAAGACGACCTACCCGAACTACGAGATCCTCATCGTCGACAACGGCTCCGACGATCCCGCCACGGTCGCCTATCTTCGCGAGATCGCCGCCTCGGGAGCACGCGTGCTACCGTATCCGCAGGCCTTCAATTATTCCGCGATCAACAACTTTGCCGCGCAGCAGGCGAAAGGCGAATTGCTCGCGCTGCTCAACAACGACCTCGAGGTCATCACGCCCGGCTGGCTCGAGGAGATGGCCGCCCAGGCGCTGCGCCCGGAGATCGGAGCCGTCGGCGCCATGCTGTATTATCCCGACGACCGCATCCAGCACGCCGGCGCGGTGCTCGGGGTGGGCGGAGTGGCCGGCCACGCCTTCAAGCTGTTTCCGCGCGGCACCGACGGCGCTTTCAACCGCGCCCGCCTCGTGCAAAACTACAGCGCCGTCACCGCCGCGTGCCTTGTCATCCGCAAGGAACTCTACCTCCGGGTCGGGGGCCTGGATGAGCAGTCGCTGGCGGTCGCCTTCAACGACATTGATTTCTGCCTGAAGGTGCGCGCCACCGGCTGTCGCAATCTCTGGACGCCGTTCGCCGAGTTCTACCATTACGAATCGGCCACGCGCGGCAGCGAGGACACGCCGGCCAAGCAGGCGCGCTTCCAGCGCGAGGTGGAGACGATGCTGGCCCGCTGGGGCGACGCCCTGCGCGCCGATCCGGCCTACAACTCGAACCTCTCGCTCGAGTCCGAGGATTTCCTCCTCGCCTTTCCCCCGCGTCCCGCGCCCGGCTCGCCCTGATCTGCCCCATGGGTTCGCCGCTCCAAGACCTCAAGCCGCGCCCAAGCCGCCGCATCCTGCTGGACGTTGTCCTGGTCCTGCTGCTCTGGCCGGTGCTGATGATTTTCCCCAGCGCACCCGAAACCTATCTTGATGCCTCGTGGCAGGAAACCCTCGTGTATGCCCATGCCCAGGGTTGGCAGTTCGGCCGGGACCTGATCTTCACGTGGGGCCCGTGGGGATTCCTGAATAGCATTTTCCATTTCGGCGATGCCGCCGCGGTCACGCGCTTGGGCTGGGAGCTGGGCGGCAAGCTGCTGCTCGTGGTCGGCCTGCTGGCCGGCACCCGCCGGCTGTCCCCCGGCAGGCAGGCGGTGTTCGCCGTCGTGTGTGCACTCTGTCTCCCGGTATTTCAAGATGCCGCCTACCTGCTGTTCATCACGGTGGCCGTACTCGCCGGATTGCTGCGGCCCGGGGCGCAACGCGGTGTCATGCTGGCCATCGTGGTGGCGCTGGCCTTTCTCGCGCAGATCAAGTTCACCTACGCGCTCCTCGTCGGGGCCGGCGTCGGCCTCGCGGGCGTCGTGCACCTGTCCCGGCGCCAGTGGCTGGCCGCCGGCTTGCTGGGTGGTGGTTTTCTGCTGGCCTACCTGGGCTGGTGGCTGGCCGCCGGACAGAATCCCGATAACATCGTGCCCTACCTCCGCCGGAGCTGGGAGGTGAGCACCGGTTATGCAGAGGCCATGAGCGCGGACGAATCCCTCGCGGTGTTTCTCTGCGGCCTGGCGGTGCTCGCGTTCCACGGCGCCTTTGTCTGGCAGATCTGGCGCCGGCAGACCGACCGGGCCCTCGCCGCCGGCACGGTGCTGTTCCTGCTCGCCGTCTGGTTTCTCGCCTGGAAGCACGGCTTCACGAGGGCCGACGGCCATGTGATGGGTTTCTTTTTCTACGCGCTGCCCGTCGCGCTCGTGCTGCCGGTCCTGTGTTTCCCCGAGGTCCCCCGGTGGTCCTGGCTCGACCTGGCCGTGCTCCCCTGCCTCGCCGGCCTCTGGTTTTTCGAACCGGGCCTGCCGCTCAAGCTGCCCGCGAGCGCGCTCAGTCGCCTGCAGGTGAACATCCCCGCGGCCTGGCACATCACCACCTTGCCGGCAGCCTGGCGCGCCGAACTGGAACGCGCCCGCACCGCCAATGCCCTGCCGACCATCCGCCGCGCCGTGGGCGCCGCTTCCGTGGACGTCTTCAACTACGAGCAGGGCGTGGCCCTCCTCAACGGTTTGAACTTCTCGCCGCGGCCGGTTTTCCAGGGTTACAGCGCCTACACCTCGCGGCTGGCCGGACGCAACCTGCACCACTACCAGTCCGCCGCCCCCGACTACGTGCTCTGGCATCACAGCTCCATTGATGACCGCTTCCCGACGCTCGACGATGCGCCGCTCGTCGCTGAGCTGGCCCGCGCCTATCGGCCGGTGCTGACCGAGGACGATTTCCTGCTCCTGCAACGCACCGCGCCCTTCCCCGCCGCGCCGCTGGCCCGCGAGCTGTTGCAACGGCAGACGGTCGCCCTGGGCGAATCACTGGCCGTGCCGGCCGTCTCAGACTGCGCGCTCTGGGTGCAGATCTTCCCGGATGCCACCCAGCTCGGCCGGTTACGCGCCCTGCTCTACAAACCGGCCATGCTGAACCTGACCGTCGAGGAAGTGACCGGCCGGCAAACCACCTGGCGGCTCCTGCCACGCATCGCGGAGGATGGCTTCCTGCTGCAGCCCTTTCTGGAAACGCAGTCCGATTTCGGCGCTTACCTGCGCGGCCGGGGCCGGAAACAAATCCGCTCGCTTCGGATCGACGCCTCCGCGGGCGACGGCGAGTTCTGGAAAGGCGCTGAGGTGCGCTTCCTCGCCCTGCGCGGGCTGCCCATCGAGAACGAGGCGGCTTATCTCGAGCTCGTCGAGGCCGGCGTCACCAACCTCGCCCCCGGCAAGGTTGCCGCGCCCGCCCCGCTCGAAATTTTTTCCCTCGGGACGGATAAGGCCGCTCTCTTGCACGCGCCGGCGAGGATGGAGTTTACCCTGCCGGCCGGCACAGCGCGACTCACCGCGAGCTTCGGCCTCCGCCCGGGGGCCTACGATCAGGGCGGCCACACCGAAGGCGTGGAATTCCGCGTGACGGCCACCTGGCTCGACGGACGCACCGAGACCCTCTGGCGGCGGTGGCTTGATCCCGTGCACCACTCCGTCGACCGCGGGGTCCAGTCGATGGAAATCACGCTGCCGGCCAGCCGCCCCGCCACCGTGATCCTGCAGACGGGTCCCGGCCCGACGGGCAACACGCAGTGGGCCTGGTCGTATTGGACGCAGATCAAGTTCAGCCCCGCCCCGGTGCCATGAAGCTGCCCGCCCGCTTTGCTTTCCTGAAGGACTGGTCCGGCGTGCTGCCAGCCGGCGCACTCGCCTTGCTGCCATTTCTCCTCTGGCACCGCCAGTTCGCGGAGCTGTTCTGGTTTGGCGACGAATGGGATTCACTCGACCAGATTGACCGGCTCGGGCTCTGGCACTGGATCTGGCTCGTTTTTGCCGAGAACTTCGTGCCGCTCTTCAAGCTGATCTGGGGCTGCTCCGTCTGGCTCGGCGGCGGCGGCTATTTTTTCATGCTGCTGCTGCTGTGGCTGACCCACGCGACAAACACCGTGCTGCTCGGCCGCCTGTTGCGCCGCGCCGGTTTCGGTTGGTTTGCGACGCTCCTCACGCAGGCCGTCTTCGCCCTGACGCCCATCAATATCGAAACCCTCGGCTGGTCCGTGGTCTGGTCGGCGGCACTGGCGACGACGTTCCTGCTGCTGGCCTTGGACTCGCTGCTGCCCTGGCTGGGCCAACGGCCGCCGGAGCGCCGGGAAATCGCCCGGCTCGTGGTCTATTCCGCGGGCAGCGCTTTTTGTTTTTCGCGCGGCGTGCTCACCGGCGCGGTGGTGGCGCTTGCGTGCCTGTGGCCCAGCTCCGGCGAACCCTTCGCCACTACCTGGCGCCGCCGTCTCGGCACCGCAACCCTCGGCCTGCTGCCGGCCCTCGTGGCCGCGGGCCTGATCGTCCTCCTCGCCAGCGGCAATCACCAGCATCTCGGCAGTCACGTCGGCTCGGCCGTGCTTTATGCCGTCTGGTATTTTTGCCTGAACCCGCTGCACCGCCTGCTGGAGATCGATTCGTGGGGGCCGCGCACCACCGTCCTCCTCGGCGCCGCCAAGCTGGCTGTCATCATCTGGGGCCTGCGCAACAGCTCCGGCCGCGTCCGTCTCTTGCTGGGCCTGCTGCTGGTTTTCGATTTGGGCAACGCCGCGCTGCTGGGCTTGGGCCGCTACCACACCGGCCTCGAGACGGTGATCAGCTCGCGTTACCAATACACCGCGCTGGTGGCCACGCTGCCGTTTTTCGGCCTCTGGCTCGAGTCGCTGGGCCGGTCCTGGCCGGCGCGCCCGCGGCGCTACGCCGCCGGAGTGGCCCTGCTGGCCATCGCGTTGCTTGTGGTCCGGCGCTGGCCGGAGGAAATAACCGCCTTCGCCGCCGAGCGCGGGACGGCGACCCGCCAGCTGCTCCTGTATGAAGCCCACCCGCCCGCCCAGGGTGCCGTTCCTGGCATCCCCCTCATGCCCACCGACCGGGCAAAGGAGTTGATCCGGCGCTACGACCTGCATTGATTGTTTTCCCATGGCCAAGACGATTCTAGTCACCGGTTCCTCGGGCCTCATCGGCTCCGAAGTTTGCGTCTATTTTGCCGCGCAGGGCTACACCATACACGGAGTGGACAATAACCAGCGGGCGGTCTTCTTCGGCCCGCAGGGCGACAC
>JANYAM010000223.1 GCA_025361365.1 Opitutus sp.
CACGATGCTCTTGCCGCCATCGGCCGCCCGCAAAATGCGGATCTTATCTTCGGTCGTATGTCTTTTGCCTTTCATGGTCTGGGTCCTTTCTTTGGCCCAGACTAACACCAAAAGCGGCTCGAAAATTCGAGGTCACGTCACTCCCTCCGTCGAGACAGCGCAAACCCAACCCACCACATCAACCCATAACAGGCGCCCAGACTAACCCTCCGGGTGGCTCGAAAAGTTGAGGCCGGTCAGAGACGCTCGCTACCCGCCTTACGATCGGAAAAAATCGGCGGGGAAAATCCGCACGAAATAGATCAACCTGTTGATGGTCGGTATGAAACAACCGCATTCAAGGCCCGCTCGCAGCGGGCACGGAGGCTTGCAATGGCAGCGCGATAGAATAGGTTGAATCAACCTTTTATGCCCAACCAGCTCTCCCAGACTAAGCGTCGCCAAAGCCTCGCGGAGCATTCCGCGGTGTTGGCGGCGCTTGCCTCCATCGCCCGGCGGGAGAAGACGACGGTCATGGCCCTGTTGCGGGAGGCCGCCCGGGAGACGGTGCGCAAGCGTGCGGTGCTGCCGGAACAAGTGAATGAGCTGCGGGCCGTCGTGCGCCAGTTGGAGCCCCGCATGCCGGCTCAATTCAAGACTCACGCCCACCTGTCCCGCTTCAAGCGCGCGCAACGGGAGTTCGACCAGGTCATTCTGGATCTGAAGCTCGCAGCACCGGCCGAAGTCCAGGATCGCAACTCACTCGTGCGCGCAAGCCAGCCCCTCCGCCTCCTGAACTTCGCGCAAGCGCATGCATCCATCTGACGCAACTCCACGCCCGCCGGGGGATTTTGCGGATGCCTTTGCAACACCCAAGCCGCTCCTCTTGGTCGGTGGCCAGGCCGTTAATCTCTGGGCCCTTTACTATTTGGATCCGAAATCCGAACTGGCGCCCTTCGTCTCCCGTGATGCGGACGTGCTGGGCGACGAAGACACCCTGAAACTCCTGGGCCAAGTCGCCGGGCAGAAGCCCCGGTTCTTCCCTCAGAAGCCGCCTACCAACGAAGTCGGAGTGGTGGTCGCGCGGGATGCCTCCGGGGCACCGCTCCTGATCGAAGTGCTCCGCTACGTCCACGGCGTGACGAACGAGGACCTGCGCGACCCGGTGTACTTGTTCGCGTTGGGTGAGAAGGCCGTTCAAGTGCAAGCGCCCGGGCCTATTGCTCTCCTTCGCGCGAAGATCGCCAATCTCGTTGATCTCAACCAAACCGGCCGGCAGGACGCGCGCCACGTCCTGATCCTGATGCAGGTGCTCACGCGTTATCTCGCTGATCTGGAGACCACCGCCCGGGAGGGGGCCATGACCGAACGTAAGCTGATCGATTTTCTCGAACGGCTTTTGTCGACCCTGATCTCGAAGAAGGGCCGCCAGGTGAGCGCTGACTTGGTGATCGATCCGGTGCAGGTATTCAAAGGCCTTTCCGCCGAAGGTATGCCGCGGGTCGCGGCGTTTCTCAGCACGCGCCTTCCCCAGGCGCTGGCGCCGCGCAAAAAGTAATTCAGTGCCAAGTGGGCGTTGCCCCCATTAGTGCCCTTGAATCCGGGCGGCGGAGGGGTGAATGGCGATCGTTAACGCTGTTCCCGCTCAGACGATGTTTGGGACGAACGCCTTGAGGGATATGCGCGTCGCGAAGGATACTTGTCGGGGCAAGGGGTGCCGCTGGTCCTGCATGGGCGACGTTGCAAAGCGTAGCTTTATTGAATGGCGGGATGCCCAAACCGACTACGAGGCGCGCACGCTCAATAACTACCGCGACGCTGCGGGAGCATTTTTTAACTGGGTTGATCGCTCCTATGAAATTTCGAATCCACTTGCGCGCATTGGAGACCTTCCCGTGCTGGTGAAGTATCCACAGGGGCCGCGCGCATTCACTGAGGAGGAGCTGGAAAAACTGTTTGTTGTAGCGAAACCCAAGCGGCGCGTCTTGTACCGTTTGTTGGCCTTTAGCGGACTACGGCGCAGGGAAGCGCAACGGCTATGCTGGGGCGACGTGCACCTGGACGAAGCAATCCCGGGCTTGTTCTTGCGTCCTGAGGCTACCAAGGCCCGCCGTGCCGATTGGTTGCCCATCCTGTCAGTTCTTGCGGTGGAGCTGCGTGCTGCCCGTCCTGACAACTGGAAGCCCGATATGCTGCTCTTTCCGCGTGGTGTGTCGGATGTGGATACGTTGCACCGGGACATGGTCAAGGCGGGCATTCCGCTTAAAGACAGACTGGGGCGTCCTGCTGGCATCCATACATTCCGACGCACGTTCATCAGTCACCTACAGAAACGCGCGGTGCACTCTCGGGTGATTATGCAGCTGGCCCGGCACAAGAGCCTGCGCATGACCGATTGGACATACACCGACGCTACCCAGCTACCATTGGCGGAGGGGATCGAGTCCCTTGCGTCCATGGCTGCTCCACGCAGTTCTCCACGAAATTCCGGCCAAAACGGGGTTTCGGTGTCCAAAGCTGTCCAAGAGGAAAAATCAGATGAGAAGGAATCCGACCCCGAAACGCTTGAAGGTGAGGACAGTTGTCATGCATTGGCGCACGCTGTCCAAACCAGTCCATGTTTGGACTTGGTGCCCGGGGTGGGACTCGAACCCACACTCCCTTACGGGAAAAGCATTTTAAGTGCTCTGCGTATACCGTTCCGCCACCCGGGCCAGACTCCGTCCAGAGTCTCAAAAACCAGCACGGAGACCAGCAAATCTTCATGCCCGATTCCGGCCTCGGAGCAAGTGGACAAGAATTTTTTCTCGGCTACGGTAAGTTGTTCTTTTGCAGCGAGAGCTCGCTTGTCCGCAGGAGATTTTAAGTCCGATGCGTATGCCAATTCCGCCACCCGGGCGAGGTTTGGGATTGCCGAAACAGGATTGCGGAATGAAGTGGGCCGCGTGGCAAGAGAGTTCCCATCGCCTGTTTCCCGGTCCGGCCGTCGCGGCGGCGCCGGCCTGCGCGCATGAAGATCGGGTTCCTGGGCGGCAGTTTTGACCCGGTGCATTTCGGGCACCTGATCGCGGCGCAGGATGTGCTGGAGCAGTTTCACCTCGACCGGCTGCTGCTGGTGCCGGCGGCCCAGGCCCCGCTGAAGCCCAATGACATCCAGTCCACGGCCGAAGACCGGCTGGCCATGCTGCAATCGGCCACCGAATGGGACCGCCGCTTGGAGATTTCCGACTACGAGCTGCGCAAGGGCGGCATCAGCTACACGGTGGACTCCGTGCGGCATTTCCGGACCCAGTTTCCCGACGACGAGCTGTTCTGGATCATCGGCGGCGACCAGCTACCCCTGCTGCACAAGTGGAAGGAAATCGGCACCCTGGTGAAGCTGATCGAGTTCATCTACCTCGAGCGGCCGAAGCATCCCACCAAGCCCCACGTGGAGATCGACGGGTTGCGCCTGCACCGCTGCGACGGCCACCTGATCGAGATCAGCTCGAGTGAGCTCCGGTCGCGGGTGGCGGCCGGCCGGTCGCTGCATTATTTTTGCCCGCAGAAAGTTATCGCCTATATTGAAAGCAAGAAACTGTATCGCTGATACCGATGAAAGCCAAAGCGCCCAAGAAAACCAGCACCGCCCGCAAGGCCAAGACCCCGGCCCGGGTCGCCACCCCAGCGGACAAGCCGACGGAAAAGCTGATCAAGCTTCTCGTGCAGGCGCTGGACGGCAAGAAGGCCGAGGACCTGCGCGTGCTGGATGTGAGCAAGCTTTCCAGCATCACGGACTACCTGGTGCTCGCGACCGGCACCTCGGAGCCGCACTTGCGCGCCCTGCGCATCGAGCTCGAACGCGTGCTGGATGACCAGAAGGCCCGGGTCCTCTCCGTGGACACCACCAAGGGCAGCGGCTGGACCGTGGTGGATGCCTTTGAAGTGATGGTGCATCTCTTTACGCCGGAGAACCGGGACAAATATCGGATGGAGCTGCTCTGGCGGGATGCGGTCCCTCTACCCCTCGCAAAGATCCTGAAATAACGAAACTTCGCTGAAAAATAGGGGCCAAAGGCTCCGTTTCAGCAGGGACAGATGCGGGTTTTGGCAGTTTTTCTCCCCGGTCAAGACACTCTCTCTTGGCTTGGGGGGGGAAGGCCGTTTTATGCCCGTGACCGGGTTGGTTCAACCAAGTTAGTTTATATACATAATGAATACGCGCTCCGCTCCGGGTTTCACCCTCGTTGAAATCATGATCGTCGTGGTCATCATCGGCCTCCTGGCCGCGATGGCCATTCCTGCGTTCCAGAAGGTCCGCCAGTCCTCGCAGGACAAAGCAGTGCTCAACAATGCCCGCCAGCTGTCGGCCGCCTCCGACCAATACTTCTTGGAAAACGGCGTCTCCTCGGTCCTCTCCACCGCTCTCGTTGGCGCGACGAACTATGTGAAGGCAGTCAACACGGTCGCCCAAGAGACGTATCCCGATGGTTTCACGCAGGGTGTCACGATCACGATCACGGGTGTTGCCGGGGCCCGCACCGTGACATACGCTCCGTAAAGTCATCTTCATCAATGCTCTACGTCGGCGCTCCTCTCGCGGAGAGGGTTTTACTTTTTCTTTAACAAATGGCTCTTGAGCGGGTGGCCCCAAAAGGGTTTGCTGCAACGTCGCTCACATTCTGTAGGCGAAAAGAAATAACCACATAATCCACATAAAATGAATACTCGTTCCACCAAGGGCTTCACGCTCGTTGAAATCATGATCGTCGTCGTCATCATCGGCCTCCTTGCCGCCATGGCGATTCCCGCGTTCCAGAAGGTCCGTCAGTCCTCGCAGGACAAAGCGGTCTTGAACAACGCCCGCCAGCTGTCGGCCGCTGCTGATCAATACTTCCTGGAGAACGGTGTCTCCTCGGTTGCTTCGACGAGCCTCATCGGCGCGACGAACTACGTGAAGGCCGTCAACACGGTCGCTCAGGAGGCCTACCCGGTCGGCTTCACCCAGGGCGTGACCATCACGATCTCTGGCGTCGCCGGTGCCCGCACCGTGACCTACGCCCCGTAACGCAAGTTACCGAGCAAGGAAAACATTCCTTCCAAGGCCGCCCTGCAAAGGGCGGCCTTTTCTTTGCCACCCTCGTCTCCCGTGACATTTGAAACAAACCTTTGCCTAAACGGCAGGCCCTTCCTAGTGAATGGGCCCATCCGGCGCCGCCCCGGCTCCACTTACCACTTATGGATCGTCGTCTTGTGTTGCTCTGCCTGAGCGCGGCCCTGGCCGTGGTTCTGGGCTTTTTCAGTTTCACCCCCAACCAGTCCCTGCAGGCGGTGATTTACGGCGGCTACTGGGCCATGCTGCTCCTGACCGGGCTGTTCGGCTGGTCGCTGGTCCGGATCGCGCGGGATTCCCGCGCCGACTGGCCGGATTGGCGGCAAGCCCCGCGCTGGCCCGTCCTGCTGATCGCCGGCTGCAGCCTGCTGCTGCTCGTGCACGAAGCCTACGGGTTCAAGATCCTGATGGATGAAGTCATGCTGCTCGGCACGTCAATGAGCATGCACCTCGACAAGACCGCGCTCGTGCCGATGCGGGGCCACGACATCCAGGGGGCGTTCCAGCTCCTGGCCGGCCAGCTCGACAAGCGGCCGCTTTTCCAGCCTTTCCTGGTGTCGGTGTTGCACGACTTCACCGGTTACCGGCCGGAAAACGTCTTCGCCCTGAACACGGTGCTGACATTCGTGCTGATGACCCTGACGTATCTCACGGGCTGCCGGATCAGCGGGCGCGGCGCCGGCGCCGTGGCGGTGCTGCTGCTGACGAGCCTGCCCCTGCTGGCCCAGAACGCCACGGGCGGCGGATTCGAGCTGCTCAACCTGGTGATGATTCTCGCCACCCTCCTGCTGGGGATGCGCTACGTGGCTCGGCGGGACGCCCACTCGCTCGAGGCGTTCGCGCTGGCTGGCATCCTCCTGGCCAACACCCGCTACGAGTCCGTCCTCTTCCTCCTCCCCGTCGGCCTGACAGTGCTGTGGGTCTGGTGGAGCGACCGGAAGCCCACGGTGACATGGCTGGTTGTGGCCATGCCCCTGTTGCTGCTGCCGTATGCGCTGCACAACAAGGTATTCAATGTGCGGGCCGAGTCCTGGGAGATGGCCAGCCGGCCGGGCTACGACAAGCCCTTCTCCCTGGACTTCATTCCGGAGAATATCGGGCACGACCTGAACTTCTTCTTCAACACCACCGGCGAGCATTCCAACTCGCTCATCCTGTCCGGGCTGGGCTTCCTCGCGTTGCCGTTCTTCGGGCTGTGGACGCTCAAGACGCTGTTCAATTTGCGCACCGCGCCGCCGGCCCGGGGCGCGCTGGCGATCTTTGCGCTCGGCCTGGCCGCCCATGCGCTGCTCATGCTTTGTTATTTCTGGGGCAAGTTCGACGACCCGGTCATCCGCCGCCTCAGCCTGCCACTGAACCTTACGCTGGTCCTCGCGATCGTCACGGTCGCGGCCGAGATGAACTGGCGCGGCCGGGTCTGGCCCGTGCTGGCCGCGCTGACTGGCGCCGGTTTCTTTGGCTACTCGCTGCCGGCGATGGCGCGGCACTCCTACTCGCTGGACTATTATATCGGGCGGGAGATGGAGTGGCGGCGCGAGTTCATCACGGCGCACCCCGAGCGCGACTACCTGTTCATCGACCAGGACTCAATCATGTGGCTCACCCACCAGGTCTCGGCCACGCCGGTCCTCCAGGCCTTGAACCACAAGGAGAACCTCATCTTCAACGCCCGCAACCACCTCTTCACGGCCATCTATGCCTTCCAGCGCTACAACGTGGAGCCGGCGACCGGCCGCCCGGTCGTGGATGCCGCCGACGACCTCGGGCCCGACTACCAGCTGGAAACGGTGTGGGAGCGGCGGTTTACGCCGCTGACGGTCAGCCGTATCAGCCGGGTCGTCTCCATCCGCGAGGGCCCGACCACGCTGCCGGTCGCGCAACCCAAGCCGCTGGAGAGTCTGAGCCCGGCCGAGCAGGAAAAGATCCGCGAACAATTCCTGGACCGCTATATCAAGCGGCTCCCGTAAATCCGGTCTGGTCGTTTCCATCCCGTGTCTCCTCCCGGCGCCACCCTCCTGCAACGCACCGAATTCCGGCTCGCGTTGTTCGGCCTGGCCGGCCTCGCCGCGGTCTACCTCGGCTTCATCGGCCTCAAGGTGGAGACCGCCGAGTTCCTGGTGAAGCACGGCGCCTACTATGTCGTCCTGGTCACGTTCGCCGCCTGGTGCGCGCTGCTCTGGCGGCTGTGGCGGGAACGCCTGCCCGGAGAGGGCCTTAGCCGGCGCGAACTCCTGCTCGCGGGCTGCACCATCGCGCTGTTTTCGATCATGGCGGTCAACTCCGAGCCCTTCCGCAGCAAGGTGCTCTATGACGAGTTCGTGCTGCAGTCCACGGCCTACAACATGCACTATTTCCGCGACACGGCGACCATGGTGCGGGGCTACGACATCCTCGGGACGTTCCTGTCGCTCGACAACTACCTCGACAAGCGGCCGAACTTTTATCCGTTCCTCATTTCCCTGGTGCACGACCTGACGGGCTACCGCCCGGCGAACGCCTACGCGCTGAACGCCGGGCTTTTCCCGATCACCCTCGGGATGGCGTATTACCTCGGCCGGCGGCTGGCGGGCCAGTGGGGGGCGATGCTCGTGGTGCTGCTGCTCGGGTCGCTGCCACTGCTCGGCCAGAACGCCACCGGCTCGGGCATGGAGCTGCTCAACTTCTGCATGATCCTCGTCGTGGCCGCGCTCGGCGGCGCCTACCTGCGCTCGCCCGACCACACGCGGCTTTCCGCGCTGGTGCTGGGTGCGGTGCTGCTGGCGCAGTCCCGGTATGAATCGGCCGTCTATGTGCTGCCCGTCGCCCTCATGATCCTGATCGGCTGGTGGAAGCGGGGCGCGATTATCCTGTCCTGGACGGCGGTCGTGGCGCCCCTGCTGCTGCTGCCGATCGCCCTGCAGAACAAGGTGCTGAACGCCACGAAGTGGCAATGGGAACTCAAGGAGGACCAGAACACGCGCTTCAGCCTCGATTATCTCGCGGGCAACTTGAAAAGCGCGCAGGAGTTTTTGCTCAGCACGTCGCAGCGCTACGCCAATTCCCTCACGCTCACCCTCCTCGGGGCGCTGGCGCTGGGCTGGCTCGCGTGGCATTTGGTCCGCCGCCGGCCGGCGCTGCGCGACGCGGACGGCGACCGGCTGGCGCTTTTCCTCGTCGGGCTCGCGGCGATCGGCAACACCGTGCTGATCATGTTCTATTACTGGTCAAATTTCAGCGATCCAATGGCCTCGCGCTTCAGCCTGCCGCTGTATCTGGTCCTCGCGTTCGCCGTCGTGATCGCCGGGGTGACCCTGGGGAAGCGCTGGCCGGCGCTGCCGGTGTTGCTGATGGGCACGGCCCTGCTGGCTGTCGTGACGGCCACGAGCCGGTTCGCTGAGCCGCTTTATTCCCACACCGGCATCGACGAGATCGAATGGGAACGCCGGTTCGTGGCCGCCCGGCCGCCGGGCCCCAAGCTGATCCTCACCAACAAATCCACGCTGCCCTGGCTGCTGATCAAGACCCCGTCGATCCTCGTCGGCCGCGCCAACATCGTGGCCGACCGCATCCAGGCGCAGTTGCAGGACGGCGTCTTCACCGAGATCCTGGTCATGCAGACTTTCCGGCCGACCTCGGTTGACGGGGACTACCAGATGAATCCCTCGGACCGCCTGCCGAAGGGCTTTGAAACCGAAGTGCTCACGGAGCGCCGGCTCGGGACACGCATCACGCGCATCAGCCGGCTCGTGGCGGTGACGCTGCCTGCAGCCCGGGGCGAACCCGCCCCCGCGACGCGATGAACCCCGCGCCCCGGATCTTCGGTTATCAGGTCAACCCCACGCTGCTGCTGGCGGTGATTTGCCTGACCGGCTGGATGGCCTGCGTGCTCTGGCCGAAAATCCTGACGAGCCTGGGCCTCGCGGCCTACGGCATGACCTACCTCGATTCGTATGCGATCCTCGCGGCGGTGGACGTGGTCCGCGCTGGCGGTGATCCCTATGTCGTCAACCCGCTGGATCCCCTAGGCCGGTGGCACGTTTACTCGAACTGGTGGCTTGCCCTGCGCTGGCTCGGGGTCGGCCGCGCGGACAATTTCCTCGTGGGCAGCTCGTGGATCGCGGCATTTGCGCTGTCGTGCTGGCTCGCGGTCAAGCCGAAGAACCTGCGCGAAGTCGGCTGGATGGCGGCGCTGCTGCTTTCGCCGCCGGTCCTGCTGGCCTTCCTGCGGGCGAACAACGACCTGGTGATCTTCGTGCTGATTGCGTTGGTCGGAGTGGCGGCCACCGGCGCCGGCTGGCTGCGTCAGCTGCTGGGGATCGGGGCGCTCGTGCTCGCGACCGGCCTGAAATATTATCCGGCACTGGCGGCGCCGGCGTTTTTGTGGACGCGCCCGTTGCGCCGGATGCCCGTGCTGGTGGCGCTGGCGGCCGCGACGGCGGGCTTCACGCTGCTGGAAGTTGCGCCGCAGATGGTGCGCGCGAAGTTCCGGATCGATTCCGGCGTCCACACGATGGGTGCGCCGCTGCTCGGGCGCGACCTGGGCTGGTCGGACCAGACCTCGCAGGTGCTGAGTGTGGTGGTGCTGGCCGCCGGGGCGCTGGCCTTGGTGGGGGGCCGCTTCACGACCGGCCTGGCGCGGCGCGGCGAGCCGCGCGAGCAAATGCTGGCCGCGCTGGGCGCCATCCTGTTGCTCGCCTGCTTCATGGCCGGGGTGAATTACGCGTATCGCTGGATCTTCATTTTCTGGATGGCACTCTGGGTCTGGCGTCAGGCGGCCCCGGGGGCGGGCACGAGCCGGGAGATCCGAACCGCGCAGGTGGCCTGCGCGCTGTTGATGTTCGCCGTGTGGTCGGACGGCGCGCTGTGTGTTTTCTTCAACCGGATCGTGCCCCTGCTGCCGACGCAGTTCGCCGACATCGATGGGCCGTGGCGCCTGCTGACGCAGCCGCTGCACTGGGCGCTGATGATGCTGTTCGCCGGCTGGCTGCTGGACGGCGCCCTGGCCAACGTGCGGGAGTGGTGGGAGGCGAGGAAGGCAACATGAACGCCTCGCGACCCGCGCCGGTTGAACCATGAGCGCCCTGCCCGGACTGATTTTTGCCGCTGATGCCGCCCTGGTCGGGTTGACGGCGTGGCTCGGCCTTTGCGCCGCGGGGTTGTGCCGGCGCGGCTTGATCGAGGCCTCGCTAGGCTGGCTGCTGCTGGCGCTGGCTTGGATCGCGGGTTCCGGGATTTTGCTCGGCCTGGGCGGCGGGCTCGGCCGGTCGGGGTTTCTCGTGCTGCACGCCGCTGGTCTCGCGGGCCTGTTGCTGGGGCGGCGGAAACAATGGCGCGAGGATATCGGGCAGGGGCGGGCTTGGTTGGTGGCGTGGAGCCGACTGGTGCGCGGCGGCACGCCCGAAGGCTGGCTGGTGGGCGGCTTGATCGTCGTGTTGCTCGGCCTGGCCGTGCTGGCGGCGCAGGCGGAACCCATGGTGTATGACGCGATGACCTACCGGCTGCCGCGTATCGGCGCCTGGCTGCAGGACGGGACGATCCGGCATCTGGCGACGGATGACTGGCGGTTGAATTACATGCCTGTCGCGCCGGACGTGGTGATTGCCTGGTTGCTCGGCGCTACCAACGAGGGATTTTATCTCGCGCCGCTGTGCCAGCTGGCGGGCGGGATGCTGCTGCTGGGTGCCACCTTCGGCTTGGCGCGGATTGCCGGCCTGTCGCGCTTTGGTTCCGTCGGGGCGGTCGCGCTGGTGCTCGGCATGGGGAATGTCGCGGTGCAGTTCACCACCATCCAGAGCGACCTGTTCACCGCCGGCGTCTTCGCGGCGGCGTATTTCCTGTGGCATCGCGCGCTGGAGCGGGGGGAAGGCTCCTGGGTCGCGGGCGTCGGCGTGGCCCTGGCCTTTGGCTCGAAGGGCACGATGTTCTACCTGGCACCCGGCGCCGCGCTCTGGGTGGGCTGGCTGGTCTGGCGGCATCGCCGGCAATGGCGCGCGCTGCCGCCGACCGCGGTTGGTTTGATCGCCGCGGCCCTGATTTTGGTGGTACCCGGCGCCTGGCGCAACCGGGTCGCCTATGGCTCGGGCTTCGGTCCGCCGTCCTCGGTGATCTTGCACCACGGGGAATTTGCCTCTCCCGCGCACTATGTGGAGAAAACGATCTGGAACCTCGGCACGTCCGCGGTGCAGGGGTTGGAGCCCACCGCGCAGCCGCTCTGGCTGCAAAGCCTGAGCTACCGGCTGGGACAGAAACTGACCGCCCGGCTGCCGGCGGAGGCCGACGCCTATGTGTTCATCGGTCAGTCCCGGCGCAGCCAGGTGGAACGGGTGATGCGACTGACGGCGCCCGATGCGGATGTGGTTACGTGCGGCATTATCAGTGCCGCGCTTTTTCTCGGCGGGATGCTGCTGGCCGTGTTGGGGCCCCGGCGGCCGGCGGCGCTTCAGGTGCTGGTGTGGGGCGCGGGCGTGATCGGGTATTTGGTGACGCAGCATGCGTTGGTGCAATGGCACCACTGGGCCTTCCGGTTCATGGTGCTGGCCACCCCGTGGGTGGCGGTGGTGGGCGCCTGGGGCGTGAATTGCCTGCCGGGGAAATTGCGGCTGGGCGTCTGGACGGTGCTGCTCCTATCCGCGGCCGAGGTGTTTTTCGTCATGCAGTGGCAGACCGGCCAGGCAGCGTGGCAGGCGGTGACCCATCCGGAGCGCTCGGCCTCCTACTATGTCTACAGGCATAACCGCGCCTGGGCCGAACAGCTGGACCAGCCGGGCGAGCCGCTGCGCCTGGCCTTCCCGGGCGATCGCGCCCTGGCCGCTTTCTACCGCCTCGCGCCGCCCCGCCCAGTAGTGATCGAGCGGTTGTCCGAGGTGAAAGCGGCGACCGCGGAAACGGCCGTGGCGGCCGCCCCGGGATGGCTGCTGGTCCCGCTCGAGCAATTCGAGGGTCGCGAAGGCCGCGTCATGGGTCGGGTCTCGCTGTCGCTCAACCTGGCGGGCTTCCGCGCCCTCCGGCCCGGCGAACACCCACAACCGTTGCTCTACGCGCAGCAGTTGTTCACGGAGGGAGCAAATTTTCGGCGGGAACTGCTGCTGCGCACGTGGGGCGACGCCCCGGTGCGTATCGAGATATTCAACCCGCTGTCGTCGGCCTGCTCCTTTGAGGTGCGCACGCCGACCGGCCGGGTCGCGGACACGGTGCCGGCCGGGTCGCGCCGGGTAGTGGAGGTGCCCGTGCCAGCGGACGTGCTGGCCGTCGTGACGATCGATTTCCCCAAACCCGCGTCGGGGACGCCGGTCGAGGGTATCCCGCTGGTCCGGCTGGTGCCGTGAATCAGGGCCGGGCGGCGGTGTGCGCGCGCTCGATCGCCGCGGCCAGCTGACGCAGATCGCCGTTCAACGCGGCGTCGAGCTCCGCCTGGTCGAGCCGATAGACGAGGATCGAGTAGCCCGGCTCGGCATCGGGCCGGCGCGCGCGCAGGTAATGGCACAGCCGGGCGAAGCGGAGCTGCTCGAATTGTTTCCAGGCCTTGGTCCATTCGTCGGAGGTGAAACCTTCCGCGGCCACCGGCCGGCCCGCCGCGTCAAACTGGCGGCGGCGAAAGTTGGCGTCATTCTGCCGCAGCAACTGGTAGAGGCGTTCGTTCTCCAGCGTCCACGGTCCGCGCTGCGGTTGGTAGACGTGCGAGAGCATGGTGGCGCTGAGGGCGTAGAGCCCCGGTTCGCACGCGTGCCACGGGCGCGGCACGTCGAAGGTCGGCAGGCGTGGCATTAGCACGGCGTCGGGCACGTAGCGGGCCGGCTCATCGGTGCCGAAGTAGGAAAGATACACGCGCTCACCCGGCCGGCGGTTGTCGTGCAGCCAGTGTTGCAGCGCGGGCAGGTCCTGCCCCCAGTCGAGGGAACTGTCCACGAGGTGCTGGTAACCGTGGGCGGGGCCGCCGACGAGCGGGCTGAAATAAGCCAGGTAGTGCGGATAAATTTGCGCCGCCGTCACGGCTTGCCAGCCGACGAGCCCGGCGAGAGCCACCGCGAAAGCCGCCCCAGTTTGCCGCGACTCATGCCACGCGCGGAGCATGGCCCAGCCGAGGGCCCCGGCCAGGATGTAGAGCACCGGGTAGGTGGGCAGGATGTGGCGGTGGCCGATGTTGAGGTGGCTGATCAGCGAAATATACCAGTAGACCGCAAACAGCGCGATCAACGGCGCGACACGGTAGAAATATCCACCCCAGCGGACGGGAGCGAGGGCGCGGAACCGCCAGGCGAGCAACCCCAGGCTGGCCGCCAGCGCGACCAGCAACGCCGGCGGGGTTTTATAGAGGAAGGTCTTCGGGAAGAAATCCATCCAGCCGAAGATGCTGTATTCCCCGTCGAGGAACGCGGCGCGCGCTTCCGCGTGCTTGAAGACAAAGGCCAGTCCATAGAGCCAGCCCTCGGGTAACAGGTGAACACTGCGGGCGAACTGAATGCATTGCGCCTTCAGGCCGCCGAAAGAGAGAATGAAATCCCACGGCAGGTTGAATTCGCCCGCCGGCAGCGCGGGATTGAAGACGCTGTAGCGGAAGCCGAAGAACGCCCAGATCATCACCCCGGCGACCAGTCCCTGGGCGGCCGTGGAGGCGGCGATGGCGCCCAGCCGGCCCAGCCGCGTGCGAAAAGTGAAGCGGCAGAAATCAAGCGGCGCGGGATTGAAAATCCGCAGCGCCGCCATGATGATCGCCAGCGGCAACAGCAGCACGGCGGTGTATTTGGCGACCGCCGCCAGGCCCAGCAGGCCGGCGCTCAGCCACCAGACTCGCTTCCGGGCATCGTGCAGGTGCCGCCAGTAGGCGCCCGTCGCGGCCAGCAGGAAAAACGCCATGCACATGTCCGAGGTCGCCAGGCCGCTGTGGGCCAGCATGGTCGGGCAGAGGGCGGCGAACGCGGCGGAGACCAGCGCGCCGGCTTCGCCCCAGAGTCCGCGGGACCAGAAATAAACGAGCAGCACCAGTGCGGCGCCCCAGAGGGAGTTCATCGCGCGGGCGGCAAACAGCATCCACGCGGGATCATTGCCGCTCTCGTAGAAAAACGCGTGACCCGTGAGCCAGACCTCGGACTTGCGCCAAGCCAGCGTGTCCATCGGCGGGAAGGCCGCGCCGCGCAGCGCGGTCGGCAGCGCCTGCCAGCGCTGGGGCAGGTTGCCGTTTTCCGGGTGCAGCCGGTAGTCGTTCCAGTGGTCGAAGGTATAGCCGCCGGTCACGTGGGCGAGCTCGTCGGCCGTCGTGGATTTCTCCCGCATCGCGAGACTGGCGAGGACGGCGTGGCCGAGCGCCAGCAGCAGCGCGAGCCAGGTCAATCCGGAAAACGGGAGTGGTGAGCGGGTGGAAGGCAAACGGAAGCCGGGGGAAAATTGATAAGCAGTATGGACACGTTCCGGCGCGCCGCACAACCTTCGTGTGCACCTGCATGAATGCCGAGGAATACGCCAACATGGACCAGATGGAGACCGCCCACTGGTATTACGCCGGCAAGCGGGATTTCGCCCGGGGCTGGCTGCTCCGCGTGCGCCCACCGGCGGCCACGGACCTGCTGCTCGATTGCGGCGCTGGCACCGGCCGCTTCGCGAAGGAAATGGAGGCGCACTGCCGGGTGATGGTGCTCGACGACCACGAGGAGGCGCTGCGGTTGCTCCGCACGCGCTTCCGGCCGGAGCAGATCCTCAGCCTCGCGGGCGACCAGGTGCCGATGCCCGATGCGTCCCTCGATTATGTCACGGCGCTCGACGTGCTGGAGCATACGCCGGACGACCAGGCCGTCGTGAAGGGCTTTCACCGCCTGCTGAAGCCGGGTGGCGTGGCGCTTGTCACAGTGCCGGCGAGCATGGCGTTGTGGAGCGACTGGGATGTCGCACTCCACCATTTCCGGCGCTACTCGCGCCCGCAGCTCAAGGCGCTCTTTCCCGAGCCGCAGTGGGAGTTGCTCCATGTGAACTACACTAACGTCGTGGTCTACCCGGCGGTCTGGCTGGTGCGCAAGTGGCGGAAATGGTTTCCGCAAAAGGGCGGTCAGGTTCGCACCGAGGACAAGCTGCCGGCCCCGGCGCTCAACGCCGTGTTGCGCTGGCTCTTCGTGCGGCCGGCGTTCTGGCGCGTGCCGTTTCCGTTCGGTGTCAGTCTTTTGTTAGTGGCGCGGAAACGCTAGGCGGGTCGTCGTAGCAGGCCTCGAACAGCGCGTGCCCGGCGGCATCGAGGAACACGAGCTGCTGCGCGGGCCGGCCCGCCGGCACCGGCACGCGATGATACAGGCGCAGCGTGCGCAGCCCGTCGATCTGCAGCGGCCAGGCACAGGGTTGCGGCTCGCCGGCCGCCTGGCCGAGGGCGTTGATCCG
>JANYAM010000258.1 GCA_025361365.1 Opitutus sp.
GTGACGTCGAGGAAGAAGATGTAATCCCACGGCCGCAGCCGGCTCGGGCGCGACTCGATGCGCGTGAGGTTGAGCTTGCGGCGGTTGAACGGCTGCAACGCGTGCAGCAGTGCGCCGGGCTCATGGTGGAGCGAGACGAGCAGGCTCGTCTTGTCGTGGCCGCTGCCCGCCGAGCCCGAGGCCTCGCGACCGAGGAAGACGAAGCGCGAGGTGTTGTTCTTCATGTCCTGGATGTGCGTCGCAGCGACCGGCACGCCGTAGCGCTCGCCGGCGATGCGCGGCGCGATGGCGGCGGCCCCCTTCTCCTTCGCGGCGATCTGGACGCCGAGCGCGGTGCTGTCGACGTCGACCAGCTGCGCGTGAGGCAGGTTGCGCTGCAACCAGCGGCGACACTGCGCGAGCGCCTGGTCCTTCGAGTAGATTTTTTTGATCTTCCCGAGCGGCTCATGCGATAGCAGCGTGTGCTCGATCTCCTGGTGGAGCTCGGCGACGATCTTCAATGGCGTCTCGACAAACAGGTCGAGCGAATCGCGCACGGAGCCCTCGGTGGAGTTCTCCACCGGCACGACGCCATAGTCAGCCTCGCCCTTCTCGACGGCCGTGAAGATGTCGGCGATGGTCGCCATCGGGCGGTAGTCCACGCTGGAGCCGAACTTGCGCAAGGCGGCGGCGTGCGTGTTGGTGGCCTCGGGTCCGAGGTACGCGATGCACAGCGGCTTCTCGAGCGCGAGGGCGGCCGACATGATCTCGCGGTAGATGGCCTGGAGAGCGGCGGGCTTGAGCGGGCCCTTGTTCGTTGCGGTGACCCGGCGCAGCACATCGGCCTCGCGCTCGGCGACGTAGATGCGGGTCTTCGCGCCGCGCTTCAGCTCGCCGATCTTCTGGGCGCACTTCAGGCGGGTGTTGAGGATCTTGACGACCTTCTGGTCGAGGGCGTCGATCTCGGCGCGGATTTTGGCGAGTTGCTTTTTCATGACAAGGCGGCGGAACGGCGGAGAGCATGAAGGGCCTTGGCCCGGGTAATCAACTCCGCAAGCACCGCCGGCGTGACCGCCTGCTTCGGGTCGTCGCCCAGCCCGTGACTCGGACTGACGTGCGCCTCGATGCACAGGCCGTCCGCCCCGTAGGCCACCGCGGCCAGCGCGCAGGCCGGCACGTAGGCGGCCTTGCCGACCGAGTGCGACGGGTCGATGACGACGGGCGCCCACGTGCGCTCCTTGAGCAGCGGCGTGATGGATTCGTCGGGGTGGTTGCGGTAGCCATCGAGGCCGGGCTGCGTGCCACGCGGGCAGAGGATGACGTTGGGGTTGCCGAAATTCACGATGTATTCGGCGGCGGAGATGAACTCGTTGAGCGTGCCGGTGTGCATGCCGCGCTTGAGCAACACGGCGGTGGGCCGGCCCGCGATGGCGGCGCCGACCTGGCGGAGCAGCGAGTAGTTGAGGGCGTTGCGGGCGCCGATCTGCAGCACCTGCACGCCGGCGGCGAGGGCGAGTTTCAGCTGCTCCTCGTCCATCACCTCGGTGTCCACCGGCAGGCCGGTGCGGCGCGAGCCTTCCATCAGGATGTCGAGCGACTTGTTATCACCCTGGAAGGCGTAGGGATTGGTGCGCGGTTTCCACACGCCGCCGCGGAGCGCGTGCGCGCCGGCTTCCTTCACCGCCTGTGCCGTCTCGTAGAAGAGGTTCGGGTTCTTCGGGTCGATCGTGCAGTGGCCGGCCATGATCAACAGCTCGTCGCCGAGCGTCACGGTGCCGACCTTCACGCGGTGACGGGCAAGGTCGGACTTGATGTCCATGAGCTTGTGCGGCGACTGGATGGTGTCGACGCGGTCGACAAACTCGAGGCCCTCGAGCCGGCTGATCATCAGCTCGTGGCGCTCGTCGCCCACGATGGCGTAGATCGTGCGGACATCGCCGACGATCGGCTGAATGCGGCAGCCGAACTCGCCAACGATCGCGGTGAGCTGGGCGACTTCCTCGGTGGAGAGACGGTTGTTTTTGGGCAGGATCATGGTGGTGGGTTTGGGGCTTAAACTAATCGATCAATTCTCCGCGAATTAGGCGGATGCCCGCGGATGAGGCATTGTGAATTTATCCGTGTTTATCCGCGTAATCCGCGGGAAAGATGTCTGGTTGTTTGGGGGTAAAACAAAAAAGCCGCCCTGGTCTGGGCGGCTCCTTTGCTTAAATCTGGTGATTCAGTTTATGCGTTGGTGCAGCCGCCCACGTGCTTCGGGCTAAAAAAGCCGAAGAAGTAAAAGAAGTAGGCCGCGAAACAATTCATCGGGCGGCATTAGTGCCGGGCCCGGGCCCGGGTGTCAATCCCGCAGCCGTTTATGACTTGGCCGCCGCGGCGCGTGCCGCCGCGAGCAGGTCGGCCCATTCCGCCGTCTCCCCGCACGCCAGCCGCACCGCCGCCCGCGCACTGAGGGCGCCGACGATATTGCCCGTGCCGCAGTAGCCGCCCACGGCCCACACCTTGTCGCGCACTTGTTCCAGCACGGGCAGGCCGTCCGTGGTGTAGGCTACCGACGCCGCCCAGCGATGCGTCACCGGCGCGCGCACCTTGAGGTGTTCGCGCAAAAATCCGTCGAGCAATCCCTGGATCAGTTCCGTCGGTTCGGCGGAGTGTGTCCACTCGCCCTCACCGCCACGGTCGCGGAAACCGCCGAGCGCTATGCTCCCGTCGGGCAGCTGCTGCCAGTATTCGAAACCGTGCCGCCAGTAGACCGGCCGCGCGAAATTTACCTCGGGCGCCGGGCCCGTCGCCAGCATCTGCAGCCGCGCCGTGCGGACCCGTGGGCTGAGCTCGGGAAAAATCTGCTCCAACCGGCCGTCGACCGCCACGATCACTGTCTCGCAAAAGATCGTGCCCTTGTCGGTCACGACCGAGCCGGGGACGATCTTCCTCACCGACGAGCCCTCGTAAAGCAGCGCGTCGCGCTGCCGCAATTTCCGCGCGATGGCCCGCACCCGGCGTAGCGGCTGCATGACGCCGTCCGTCGGCAGCAGGATCCCCTCGCCTTCCGGGCCGGCGTAGGGCTCGGCGGTGAAGCCGCAGTAGCGCAGCGCCGCGAGGTGCTTCTGGCACTCCGCGCGCTCGGCCGCGTCCGCCGCGAGCCGCAGCGAGCCCGTGAGTCGGATGACGTCGGGCATCTCCTCCGCCTGGCGCTGGATTTCCCGGGCGGTCGCCCGGTAGAGCGCACTGGCCGTGGTCTCACCCAACTGGGAGACGGCCTCGTTGAAAAACCTGGCGAGCCCCGCGAGCACGAAGCCGCCGTTGCGGCCCGCCGCGCCCGCACCCACCTCGCCGGCCTCCACGCCAACGGCGCTGACGCCCAGCGCGCCGAGCTCCTCCATCGCTGCCAGCCCGGAGCCACCGAGCCCGATGACGCACACGTCGGCCCGCACCGGGCCTTCCAGCCGCGGCAGCGGCCGCCAGTCACGGTCTTCCCAGATGGGGAGGTTCACGCCGCGATTGTGCGGGGCCCGCCGATGCCGGCCAGCCAATTTGTTTTCACGTTTGCGCCACCCCGCTTTCCTGCGAACCTCCCGCTGTGAGTTCCCCCAGTCCTGAGCCCAGTCGAAGGGCCGCCGCCCTGGATCAAGCTGACCCCCTCGCCCGGTTCCGCGCGGAATTTTTCCTGCCGTCCGGCCAGATCTACCTCGACGGTAATTCGCTCGGGCCGCTGTCCCGGCGCGCCGAGGCCCACGTGCAACGCGTCCTCGGCGAGTGGCGCGCGCTCGGCATCAATGGCTGGACCGATGCCGTGCCGCCCTGGATCACGCTCAGCGAGACCGTGGCCGCGCAGGTCGCCCCGCTCATCGGCGCCACGCCGGACGAGGTGGCCGTCACCGGCTCGACCACGACCAACCTCCACCAGTTGCTCGCCACGCTGTTCGATCCCTGTGGGAGCGTGCTTGCACGCGACAGCCGCGACCAAGGTCGCTCCCCCAGAAACGTCATCGTGGCCGATGAGCTGAATTTTTCTTCCGATCTGCACGCGTTGCACAGCCACCTGCGCCAGCGCGGGCTCGATCCGGCCCGGCACCTCCGGCTCATCAAAAGCCGCGATGGTCGCACCCTGCACCCCGCGGACATTCGCGCAGCGTTCACACCCGACGTGCAGCTGGCCGTGCTGCCGGCGGTGCAGTTCGTCAGCGGGCAACTGCTCGATCTCGCCGCCATCACGCGCGAGGCGCACGCCGCCGGCGTGCTGATCGGCTGGGACTGCTCGCACTCGATTGGCGCCGTGCCGCACACGCTCGATCACGCCGCGGCGGACTTCGCCTTCTGGTGCCACTACAAATACCTCAACGCCGGCCCTGGCGCAGTTGGCGGATTGTATCTCAACCGCCGCCACCTCGGCCGTGCCCCCGGCCTCGCGGGCTGGTGGGGCGTGCGACCCGACCGGCGTTTCGCGCTCGTCGCGCAGCATGAGCCGGCGCCGGACGCCTCGGCGCTGCACATCGGCACCCCGCACCTGCTCAGCGTCGCGCCGCTGCTCGGGTCGTTGGAAATTATCGCCGAGGCCGGCGGCGTGGCCGCCCTGCGCGCGAAGTCGCTTGCGCTGACCTCGTTCCTGATGGAGCTGGCGGATCGCGAGCTCGCCGGGCTGGGTTTCACGGTCGCCAATCCGCGCGCCGATGCCGAGCGCGGCGGCCACGTAGCGCTGGCCCACCCCGAGGCGTGGCGAATCTGCCAGGCGCTGAAGGCCGCGGGCGTCGTGCCGGATTTCCGTCGGCCCGACATCATCCGGCTCGCCCCGGCACCGCTCTATAACAGCTTTGCCGACTGCGCCGATGCCATCGCGCGGCTCCAAACCATCGTCCGCACCGCCGCCCACGAGAAATTTTCCACCCAACGCGCCCTCGTCACATGAAGCTCCACGACATCAGCCGCCCGATCTACACCCACATGCCTGTCTGGCCCGGCGACACGCCGACGGACTTCAATTTTTCCAACACCAAGGCCAACGGCTACGCGGCCAATGTCGGCCGGCTGCGGATCAGCCTGCACGCCGGCACCCACGCCGACGCGCCCTATCACTACAACGACGCCGGCCGGAAGATCGACGAGATCCCGGTCGACACCTACGTCGGCCCGGCCCGGGTCGTGGACATCCGCGGCCAGACGCTAATCACGCCGGCGCTGCTCGCCGCCCACGACTTCGCCGCGACGCCGCGCGTGCTGTTCAAGAGCGATTCGTGGACCGACCCGGCCGTCTTCCCCACCACGTGGCCGCTGATGTCCGCCGATGCGCCGGCGTGGCTCGCCGCCCGCGGCGTCAAACTCATCGGCCTCGATGTGCCCTCGGTGGACCACCTCACCAGCAAGGACCTGCCGCTCCACCACGCCTGCGACGCCGTGGGCCTCCTGATCGTGGAGAACCTGGATTTGCGGGCCGTGGCGCCCGGCGTCTACGAACTGATCGCGCTGCCGCTGCGCATCCAGGGCGGCGACGGCTCGCCTTTACGGGCCGTGCTCCGCAGCCGCGATTGACGCACCGCCGCCCGGGCGCTTGGATGACGAGTCTCGCCCATGAAGCCGCTCTACGATTTCAGCCAGCTGGCGGTCGAACGGATGATCGCGCCGCAGGATGGCATGGTGGCCGCGGAAAATCCCGAACAGTATTTCGACCTCGGCCGGCGCGCCCTGGAGTTGATCCACTTCTCGTCTGAACTGTGCAACAAACCGCACTATGAGGACATCCTCGACCTACCCTGCGGGCACGGCCGGGTCCTGCGCTGGCTGCGAGCGCACTACGGCTATGCCCGAATCACCGCCTGCGATCTCGACCGGGATGGCGTGGACTTTTGCGCCAGACAGTTTGCCGCCCAGCCGGTCTATTCCCACCCCGACCTGGCCCGGCTGCCCTTCGCCGCCCAGTTCGACCTGATCTGGGTGGGTTCACTCGTCACTCATCTCCCGGAGGACCGCTGGCTGGCCACGCTTGACGCCCTGATCCAGTGGACCCGGGAGTGCGGGGTCATTGTTTTCAGCACGCAAGGCCGCACGGTGGCCAGCCTGCTGGCACGCGGCCAACGCAACATCGCCGAGGACATCGACAAGGCCACGCTCCTCGTCGATTTCACCCGCACGGGCTTCGCCTATCAGCGGTATTTCGGAAGCAAGGCGGAGGACTATGGCCTCGCCTTGAGTTCCCCCGAATGGCTGATGCGGGTCCTGCAACGATATCCCAATATCATCCTGCGGGCTTATCTGGAGGAGGCCTGGGGCATGCAGGACGTGGTGATTCTCTACAAGTCTGCCGGTTATTTTGAGCCGTTGCTCGGCCGGCCCGGGATAAACGCCGCCGCCCCGGCGGCGGAAAAGACGCCCGGCTGGTTGAATCGATTCGTGAAAAGGTAGTGCGCTGATTCCGTTCCTCGGCCGGCCGGGAGGCCGGACCTCCAGTCTATCTCTGCCCGAAAAACTCCCAGCAGAGCACCGCAGCGGCCGCGGAGACGTTGAGCGACTCGACCGTGTCCGCGCCGGGGATCTTCACGAGCCGGTCGCACTGCGTCATGATCTCGGGCGTCATGCCGCGCTCCTCGTTGCCGAGGATGACGGCGGGCGGCTTGGGCAGGCCGCGCTCGCGGGCCGCACTCGGCGAGAGCTGGTTGCCGCGCAGGCTGGTGCCGATGAGAAAATGGCTGCGCTTCAGCTCCGCGCAAAACGGCGCCAGCGCCGGCACGCGGTAGAAATCCACGAACTCCATGCCGCCCTCGGCCACGCGCCAGGCCGCCTCGCCCGGCAGCGCCTGCCCGGGATGGTCGGGCACGATGATCGACTTCACGCCGAAGTAAGCCGCGGTGCGCACGATCGCACCGACGTTGTTCGCGTTGCTCACGCGGTCCAGCAGCAGCAGCGGCGCCTTGGCCCGCGCCCACTCCGCCATGACCTCGCGCGTCACCTTCTTCAACGGCCGCTCGGCGATGACCGCCACGATGCCGCCGTGCAGCTTGCTGCCGGCGATCTTATCAAGTTCGGCCGCGTCCACCTGCCGGTAGACCTTTTTCTGCGCGGCCAGCTGCGAGCAGAACTCCCCCGCCCGCTTGCCGGTCACGGCGTCGAAGAACAGCCGCCGCACCTCGGCCGGGTGACGGGCGAACAGCGTCGACACCGCCTGCCAGCCGCAGACGTTCAATTCCTTGGATGCAGGGGAAGGTTTCATGGATTGGTTTCGCCGACCACGGTGAACTCCTCGCGGTCGTGATACAAGTGGCGGATGCGGAGATTCGTCGCGTGCTTCGCGAAGGGCGAGTCCGGCGTCGCGATCTCCTTGAGCAGCGCCAGCGAATCCACGTGGCCGAACTTCAGGTTGATGACGAACCGCCGGCACCAGCGGTGGGCCAGCCACGGCCCGACGATATTCTGCATCACATGGTGCGGCTCCTCGACCAGGTCACAGAACAGCCAGTCGTAGGTCACGCCGGGCGGAGGCGCGAATTTGAATGCGTCCTCCAAGCGGTGCTCGATCAGCGGGTGATTCAGCGCGCCGCCCTTGAGCGGGCCGTTGTCCACGGCGATGACACGGGCACCGCGTTTCGCTGCGCTGTAGCTCCAGCCGCCGGGCGCCGCCCCAAGATCCACGACGGTCTCGTCCGCCGCCGGCTCGCGACCGAGGACGATGTAGGCCTCCTCCACCTTCAAATAGGAGCGCGACGGCGCCGCGTCGTCGTCGGCCATCCGCCGCTGGCCGCCGAGCCACGCCTCGCGCGCCGCGAACATCCGGCCGAAATCCGCGAAGAAAACGAACAGCCCGCGTGCCTTCCCCGCCCCGCGCGGCAGCTCCGGTCCGGCGAGCTTGGCGATGCGCGAGAGTTTCTTGCGCAGCAATTCATCGAAGGCCTTCTCGACGCCGCTCGCCCGCCGACCGAGGCCGACCACTTCCGGCACCGTTTGGAAAACGCACGGCCACGCCGCGTCAATCCGCTCGCCGCGCAGGCTCTCGAGAAAAAAATCCGCCAGCTGCGCCGCGAGCGCGTTGACCGACTCGCCCTTGAACTCGCGCGGCGCCGGCAACACCAGCGACGGGAACGCCAATTGCGCCAGCTGGCCCTGTGGGAGCGTGCTCACAAGCGACTCGTCGCGACCAAGGTCGCTCCCACAAAGCGCCCAACCGACGCCCTTCTCCGTCACGGCCAGGCCCGCCCCCGTGAGCTCGCGCTCGAGGAGGGATTCGTAGCCGTGCTGGCAGAGGGAAAGCATCGCCGCAGCTTTGGGTTCCACCGGGCCGCCGCGAGGCGAAAATGCGGGAGCGGGTTTACCCCGCTACTCGTCGGGGCGTAAAGCCCCTCCCACGGCGAAAATCTCCGTGCATTTGGGACGCGGGTGCGTTCACTGGACCTCCCACCCATGCACCAGCCCACCTCCGACCTCCGCATCAGCACGGCCCGCCCGCTGCTCTCGCCGGCCATCCTCGAGGAGGACCTGCCACTGCCGGATGCGGGAGCCACGCTGGTGCAGGCGGCGCGCCGGGCGGTCGGCGACATCCTCGCCGGCCGTGACGACCGGCTGCTGGCCATCGTCGGCCCGTGCTCCATCCATGACCCGGCGGCGGCGCGCGACTACGCGCAGCAGCTGAAGCCCGTGGCCGAGCGCCTCGCCCGCGACCTGCTGGTCGTGATGCGCGTCTATTTTGAAAAGCCCCGCACGACCATCGGCTGGAAGGGCCTGATCAACGACCCGCACCTCGACGGCAGCTTCCAGGTCAACACCGGCCTGCGTCTCGCCCGCCAGCTGATGCTGAACATCAACGCCGCCGGCCTGCCCATCGGCACCGAGTTCCTCGACACCACGCTCGGCCAGTATTACGCCGACCTCGTCTCGTGGGCGGCCATTGGCGCGCGCACCACCGAGAGCCAGATCCATCGCGAGCTCGCGTCCGGCCTCTCGATGCCGGTCGGTTTCAAGAACCGCACCGACGGCGACCTGCAGGTGGCGATCGACGCCATCGTCTCGGCGCGGCACCCGCACTGTTTCCCGTCGCTCACGCGCGAGGGCGCGCCGGCCGTGCTCGGCACCACGGGCAACCCTGAATGTCATCTGGTTCTCCGCGGCGGGGCCGGCGGCCCCAATTACGACGCCCTGCACGTGGCGCGCGCCCGCGCCCTGCTCGCCAGGGCCGGCCTGCCGGCCGTCGTCCTGATCGACTGCAGCCACGGCAACAGCGGCAAGCAGCACGACCAGCAGCCACAGGTCGCGACCGACCTCGCGACCCAGGTCGCCGGCGGCGAGCGGGCCATCATCGGCTTCATGCTCGAGAGCAACCTGGTCGGCGGCGCGCAAAAATACGAACCGGGCCAGGCGCCGGTCTACGGCCAGAGCATCACCGATGCCTGCCTGTCGTTCGACGAGACTGTGCCGGTGCTGGAAAAACTGGCGCAGGCCGCCGCGGCCCGGCGTCAGGGGAAAGCCTGAGCGCTGCCACCGTGCAACGATTCTCCTCGCCAAGGTCTCCCCGCATTTTCAGAAATCACGGCACATGTCCCGCCGGTCACTCGTGAAGATTACCCTCGGCGCCGTGGTCCTCGGGGCCCTGGTCCTCGCGCTGGGCTGCGCCACCAAGCCGGCCAAGGCCGCCGCCAAGCCCGCGAGTGCGACCCCGCCGGTGATCCTGCCCCCCGGGCCGCCGCCGGAGAAACTGCCGCGCGTCATGCTGGGCATCGACGTGCTCGAGGCGGACGGCTTCAAGGCGGTCGCCGGCAAGAGAATCGGCCTGCTCACCCATCCCGCCGGCGTGAATCGCCGCGGCGAGAGCACCGTCGACGTCCTGCGCCGCGCGCCCGGCGTGAAGCTGGTCGCGCTGTTCGCGCCCGAGCACGGCTTCGACGGCGTGGTTAAGGCCGGTGACAATTTCAAGGACACGATCGACCCGCGCACCGGCTTGCCGGTGTATGCGCTCTACGGCCAGGGCCTCGAGAAGTCCAAGGCCATGGTGAAGGGCCTCGACGCGCTCGTCATCGACCTGCAGGACATCGGCGCGCGCTCCTACACGTTCAACGTCATCATGAGCCACGCGATGGAGGCGTGCTTCACCAACGGCGTGGAGGTCATCGTGCTCGACCGGCCGAACCCGCTCGGCGGCCTGAAGGTCGACGGCCCGCCGCTCGACCCGGAGAACATCAGCGGCGTCGGCGCCTATCCGCGCATGCCCTACGTGCACGGCCTGACCATGGGCGAAATCGCGCTGATGACGAAGAACGGCTCCGCCGCCATCTCCAGCCTGAAACTCACCGAGGCCGTGCGCGCCAAGGGCCGGCTCACCGTCATCCCCCTGCGCGGCTGGACGCGCAACATGCGCTGGCCCGACACCGAATTGAAATGGGTGCCGACCTCGCCAAACGTGCCCAGCTTCGAGGCGGCCGCCGGCTACGCCATGGTCGGACTGGGCACGCAGAACAGCCCGTGGGAATGGGGCATCGGGCGCGACTACCATTTTCGCGCCATCGGTTTTCCCAAGAAGACACCCGATGAGATCATCAAGGCCATGGAGGCCTACAAGATTCCCGGTCTCGCGTTCGTGAAGCGCCCGGGCACGGGCCGCGACGGCAAGCCGATCACCGGCGTCTACGTCGAGATCACCGACTGGGAGAAGTGGCATCCCACCGAGCTTTCCTTCTACATGCACAAGCAGGCCGCCAAGTGGTCGCGCCTCAATCCCTTCGCCGCGCTGACGACGGAGGAGCAGCGCAGCTTCCGGATCCACGTCGGCTCGACCGCCTGGCTCGGCGAACTGCGGCGCGCCGGCGGGAGTGTCGATGTCGCGTCTTTCCTCAAGAACTGGACCGAGCGCGCGGCGATCTACCAGGAGCAGACGAAAAAATTCTGGCTCTACCCGTGGGGCGACTCGGCCCCGGCCGGGCCCGCCAAGAAATAACCGGTTTGCGCCCGGCGGAGCGGCTGGTTTTAAACCTCCATGCCGCCGTCACCCCACTCCACTCCGGTCAGACTGCTCCCCTGGTTGTTGCTGCTGCTCGGCCTGGCTGGGCTTGCGCACGCCGCCCCGGCCTTTGATCCCGTCGCCGAGACGGAAAAATACCTGGCCTCGCTGCCGGCCGAGGCCCGGGCGAAATCCGACGCCTACTTTGAAGGCGGCTACTGGCTCGGGCTGTGGGATCTGTTGCTCACCGGGCTTTTCACCTGGGCGGTGCTGCGCTTCGGCGTGGTGCAGCGGATGCGCGCCTGGGCGCAGGCCGAACCGACCGCGCGCCGCCTGCTCACGGCCGTGGTTTTCGTGGCCGCCTGGCTTGGTTCCGCGCTGGTCCTGAAATTCACGACGCCGGCCAGCCCCGAGTGGCTGTGGAAAGTCCGGTTCGTGACCACGCCGATTGTGGGCGGGCTGGTCGCGTTCGTTTTCCTGAAGACGCGGATTGCGGCGTGGAGCCAGCGACCCGGGCTGGGTCGCTATCTCGCGGCGGTGTATTTCCTGGTGCTGTTCACCTCTTTCTCGTTTGTCATCAGCCTGCCCTGGGCGCTCTACGTCGGCTACTACCGCGAGCATGCATACGGGCTGTCCAATCTCAGCCTGGCAGACTGGTTTGGCGAAAGCCTCAAGGGCCAGCTCATCTTCACGCTGTTCTTCAGCCTGCTCTTCGCCCTGCTCTGCCAGGGCATCCGCAAATATCCGCAGCGCTGGTGGGTAGCGGCCGCGCTGGTTACGCCGGTGCTCCTGTTCCTCGCCATCGTCATCGCCCCCGTGTTCATCGCGCCCGTCTTCAACACCTACAAAAACCTGGAGAACCCGGCCGTGCTCACGCCGATCCTGGCGATGGCCCGCGCCAACGGCGTGCCGGCCGACCAGGTCTACGAGTTCGACGCGTCGAAACAGAGCAAGCGCGTCAGCGCGAACGTGAGCGGCGCCTTCGGCACGATCCGCATTTCGCTCAACGACAACCTGCTGAACCGCTGCTCGCCCGGCGAGGTGCAGGCGGTGATGGGCCACGAGCTCGGCCACTACGTGCTGAACCACGTCTATCGAAACGTGATCTACCTGTCCCTGGTGTATGGCGCGGCCTTTGCCTTCGTCCAGGGGTTCATGCTCTTCACGCTGCGCAAGTGGGGCGCGGCGTGGGGCCTGACCGGCGCCGGCGACCTGGCCGCCGTGCCCCTGCTCTGGCTCGGGTTGAGCCTCTTCATGCTCCTCGTCCTGCCGGTGAACAACACCATCATCCGCACGGCCGAGTCGGAGGCGGACATCTTCGGCCTCAACGCTGCGCGGCAGCCCGACGGTTTCGCCACCACCGCGCTCAAGCTTTCCGAATACCGCAAGCTCGCACCCGGAAAGTGGGAGGAGATCATCTTCTTCGACCACCCGAGCGGCTATCAGCGCATCCTGATGGCCATGCACTGGAAGGCGGAGCACCTGCCGGAAACGCCCGCCAATCCCCCGGCCCATCCATGACTGGCGGCTTTTCTTTTCTGGAGTGGCTGGACCGGTATCCGGGAAGCAACCTGTGGCTCACGGGCGGCTTGATTTCACTCGGGCTGGGCTGGTCGATCCTGACCTTGCTGCGGGATCGCCCGGCCGAAACGGGGCGTCACGACTGGCCGTGGGCCTGGCTGCTGCTGGCGATCCTGGCGGCCGGGCGCTGGCCCGCCGCGCTTTTCCCCCGGGAGTTCAACGCCGACGAAGGCCTGCTGCTCGCCGGCGCGCACACCCTGACCGGCGATCCGGTTTTCTGGCGCTCGGTGAACGGCGGCACCGCGGGCCCGCTGGACTTCTTCGCCCTCTGGCCCGCCGGGTGGCTGTGCGGGTGGGACAGCTATCTGCCCGCGCGCATCACGGCCGACGCGCTCCTGGTCGTGGCTTTCGTCCTCGCGCACCAATGCATGGCGCTGGCGTTGGGCCGCCCCGCCGCGCGCGTGGCCAGCCTGGCAACGGCGTGTTTCACGGCGCTGACCTTTGCGCCCGACTTCCTGCATTACTCGACTGAACTGGTGCCGGTGGCGCTGCTCGCCGGCACCGCCTACGCCGCCACCCGTCGCTGGGTCCTCGGCGGAGGCGCGGCGTGGAATGTCCTCGGCGGTTTGCTGCTCGGCGCCGTGCCGCTGGCCAAGTTGCAGCCGGTGCCGCTGGCTCTGGTCGCCGGCGTGGGCTGGCTCGTGGCGGAGTTGCGCGGGGGCGGAGCCGACCGGTCGCGCCGCGTGGCGTGCCTCCTCCTCGGCGCAATCGCGCCGGCGCTCCTTGGCGCGATAATCCTGACCCTCACCGGCGAGTGGAAAAGTTTCTTCACCTCCTACCTGCAATACAACTTCGCCTACGCCGCCGCCGGGTCGCTCCCCTTCGGCCAGTTCGCAGCTGAATCACTCGCCAGCTCGATCACGTGGGACAGTCTCCTGCATCTCTGGCTGCCGGGGTGGTTGTTGTGGGTGGTGCTGATGGTGCGGGTGCGCCCTGTCGCCAATCCGACGGTGCGGATTTTCCTCGGGTGGGCGCTGGTCGCCTGCCTGCTCGCGCTGTTCAGCATTCTTTCGCCGCGCCGGTCGTTCCTGCACTACTGGCAGCTGTTCGTCGTGCCCCCGGGCCTGCTGCTGGGCGCGCTGATTGCGTGCCTGCTGGATTCATCTCCGCCGCGCTGGCGACGGGTCGAGCGCTGGCTGGTAGCTGCCTGCGCCCTGGGCCTGGTGGAAACGCTTTGGCTCCATCGCATGGCGCACCCGGGCCCGTTCATGGGCAACCTGGTTTACTTCCATCAAAACCCGCGCACGAAACTGGGGCAGCGGCTCGCTACCTATGCCCGGCCCGGGGACCGGCTGGCCGTCTGGGGCTGGACCAATCATCTCTATATCGAGACGGGCCTGCGGCAAGCCACGCGCGATGCCCAGGTCGGCCCGCTGCTTGAGCCGGGGGTCCTGCAGGGGCAATTCCGCGCGCGCTACCTCGCCGACCTGACGCGTTCGCAGCCCGCGCTCTTCATCGACACCATCGGCCTCGCGAGCCTGAACCTCCAGGCGCCCGAGTTCAGGCACGACCAGAACTTCCCCGCCTTGGCGGAACTGATCCGCACCGGCTACGATCTCGTCGAGGAAGCGGAGAATGCGCGGATCTACCGGCGGAAGGATCTGGCGGGTCGCTGAGCCGCGCGGCGACGGCTACTTTGCCGCCGCGGCGCTGTTCTTCGCCACCCAAGCGTCGTAGGCGGCGCGGGGCATGAAGCGGAGCGAAGCGGAATTGATGCAGTAGCGCAGGCCGGTCGGACGCGGGCCGTCCTCGAACACGTGCCCGAGATGCGCGCCGTCCACGTTGGAATGCACCTCGACCCGCGTCATGCCGTAGCTGCTGTCCGTCGTCTCGCCGACCAGGGCCTTCTCGATCGGCTTGGTGAAGCTCGGCCAGCCCGTGCCCGACTCGAACTTGTCGCGGCTGTCGAAGAGCGGCGTCTCACTGCACACGGAAAAGTAGACGCCGTCGGCGTGGTTGTCCCAGTATTCGTTCTGGAAGAGCGGCTCGGTTCCCTGCTGGCGGGCGACCTCGTATTGGCGCGGCGTGAGCAGCTTCCTCCACTCGGCGTCGGTGCGCTGCACCTTCGTCTTGCTCATGTCGATGACGACATTCGACGGCAGGCCGCACGCGGAGATTTCACCGGGCTTGCACTCGAGGGCGTCCTTAAAAACGGGGAGTTTGGTGGATTTCATTTTGGAATCGGCGGCGCGGAGCCCGCTGACGGCCAGCGCGGCGGCGCCCAGCAGGGCGGTGAGAAAGAGGGGCCATTTCTTCATGGGGGAAGGGATACGGGGAAATTACGTTTTGGCAACCGAAGGGGATGCCGGGATGAGAGCCGCCGCCGGCTCCTTTATTCCACCCGGACACGCAACTTACCGTCGTGGAACTCATTCACCAGCGGCTGGCCGGGCTTGATGCTCTTCGCCCGCGCGACCGGTTGGCCCGATTCGTCGCGCACGATGGCGTAGCCGCGCTTGAGGACAGACGCCGGGCTGGCGGACTCGAGGCGCTTCCACATTCCCAGCAGCCGGTGCGACTCGAGCTGCACGCGTTTTTCCGGCGAGGCCGAGGCAAGGCGGGCGCGCGCCGTGCCGAGCGCCTCGCGCCGCAATTGGACCGAGGCCCGCAATGCGGAACCCAACCGGTTGCCGAGATCGTCGAGCCGCAGGTGATTGTGCTCGATGACCGCGGTGGGCGCGAGCAACCGCAGCCGGCTGCGTGCATGATCAAGTTTTTCTGCGGCCTGCGCCACGGCCCCGACCAGCGAATCGACTAGACCGGCGGCGGCTTGTTGCATGCGCTGCGTGGCGGCGATGTAATGGCTTGAGATCAGCTCGGCCGCGCCGCTGGGCGTCTCGGCTCGCGCGTCGGCCGCGTAGTCGCACAGCGTCGTGTCGATCTCATGGCCCACCGCGGAGATGATCGGCACAGTGCAATCGGCGACGGCCCGCACGAGCGGTTCCTCGTTGAAGGCCCAGAGGTCCTCGATGCTGCCGCCGCCCCGGCCGATGACGAGCAGGTCGAAAATCTTCAACGCCTCGGCCGTGTGCAGCATGGCGGCCAGCTCAGCGGCGGCGCCCTCGCCCTGCACCTTGGCCGGCAGCACGACGAGCCGGCCCGTCCAGCCGCGCCGGGTGAGGATGCGGATGAAATCCTGCACGGCGGCGCCGGTGGGCGACGTGATGAAACCAATGGTGCGCGGCAACAGCGGGATGGGTTGCTTGCGCTCCGCGGCGAACAGGCCCTCGGCCGCGAGCCGCGTCTTGAGTTTTTCCAGTTCCGCCTGGAACCGGCCGGCGCCGTGGTCGATCAGCGCGCGCACGACGAGTTGATACTGGCCGCGCGCCTCGTAGACGCTGACCTCGCCGTAGGCCAGCACGGCGAGGCCGTCGCGCAACGCCAGGCTCTGCCGGGCCGCATCGCCCCGGAAAAGCACACACGACAGCTGCGCACCGGCGTCCTTGAGCGAAAAATAGACATGGCCGCTGGCCTGTGCGCGGAGATTGGAAATCTCGCCCTGCACCCAGCACGGCGGGAGGCCGCCCTCCAGCAGCTCCTTCACCCGGCGGGTGAACTCGGTGACGCTGGCCACGCGGCCGGCGTCGTCCGGCGGCAGCTCAGGGCTTTTTTTTGCCATAATGTTTGCGCAGCAGTTGCGTGACCATCGTGAGCGCCACCAGTCCGCACAGGCCCAGCAGCGCCAGCTTGCCCTTGCCGTGCAGCAGCGCGTCGCCGAAGAGGATGAACGCCGCGTTGAACGACCACTGTATGGCGCAGGAGATCACCGCGTATTTGACCACCGGGACTTGCGCGAGCCCCAGCAGGTAATTCTGGACGGGAAACGGCACCCCGGGGGTGACGCGCAGCAGGATGATCAGGTCGGTCGCGTCGCCCGCGGCGACCTCCGGCAGCTTGTAGCCGAGCCGGACCATCAGTTTTTCCAGCAACGGCCGGAGTGCCCGGCGCGCGAGATAATAGGAAAGCATGATGTTGAAAGTGATGGCCGTCAGCGCGAGCACGATGACCAGCGGCATGCCGAGGGTCGGCGCGAAAACCGAGCCGGCCGTCAGCGAAAAAGGCGACAGCGGCACGCCAAACGCAGGCAACACGGCCATCGAGCCGAAAAAGGCCACCGGCCCCGCATTGCGGATCAGCGCCAGCCCCTGGTCGAGCAGCGCCTTGAGGTCGAGGCCGCGCACCACGAGGATACCGGCCACGAGCAGGACCACCGCGGCAGCGGCGAGCTTGAGGAGCAGGGCACGGTTGGGACGCGGGGCGGGTTCGGCCATGCGGCACGATGTCCGGAGCGCTTCATGCCCGTCAAGGCCGCGCTCCACCCCATTTCACCAAATTTTGCAGGCGCCCGTCGGAGCGGGAAAAGGCTTTCCTAGCCCGGGACCGGCGCTAGCGTGACGGCCTGCTCTGCATGAAGCTTTCGATCGTCATCCCCTGCTACAACGAACGCAAAACCATCCGCGCCATCGTCGACGCCGTCCGCGCCGCGCCGGTGGCCGACAAGGAGATCATTGTCGTGGACGACTGCTCCGCGGACGGCACCCGCGACATCCTCAAGTCCGAGATCGAGCCGCTGGTGAGCCGCGTCATCTACCATGCGGTCAACCAGGGCAAGGGCGCGGCCTTGCGCACGGGTTTCGCCGCCGCGACCGGCGACGCCGTGATCGTGCAGGACGCCGACCTGGAATACGACCCGCAGGAATACCCACGGCTGCTCAAGCCCATCATCGAGGGCAAGGCGGACGTCGTCTTCGGCTCGCGCTTCATGGGCGCCGACGCGCACCGCGTGGTCTATTTCTGGCACATGATGGGCAACCGCTTCCTCACGCTGCTCTCGAACATGTTCACGAATATCAACCTCACGGACATGGAGACCTGCTACAAGGTGTTCCGCCGCGAAGTGCTGGCGAAGATCACGATCGAGGAGAACCGCTTCGGCTTCGAGCCCGAGATCACCGCCAAGGTGGCCCGGCTGCCGGAGTGCCGCATTTACGAGATCGGCATTTCCTACTACGGCCGCACCTATGCCGAGGGTAAGAAGATCGGCTGGCGCGACGGCTTCCGGGCCATCTACGCCATCGTGAAATACAACCTCGTCTGAGCCGGCAGGCCGCCGGGTGGCGCGAAGATTAAGATCCATTTCACGGTTCGGCCGCTTGCACTGGCCGGGCGGTTCTGTCTTCATCCAAACCAGCATGGCTTCGCCCTCGCCCCAATCCGCCGTCTCCGTCGTCCTGCCCATTTTCAACGAGGAAGAGGTGCTGCCCGAATTGCTGGCGCGCCTGACCGCGGTCTTCGACGGCCAGCCCGCGACGCGCTGGGAGGCGCTGCTGGTGGATGACGGCAGCCGCGACCATTCCGCCGAGCTGATCCGCGCCCATGCGGCGAAGGACCCGCGCTTCATCCTGGTCGAGCTGAGCCGGAACTTCGGCTTCCAGGCCGCGCTCGCGGCCGGCCTGACGCACGCGCAGGGCGACGCCGTCATCACCATGGATGCCGACCTGCAGGACCCGCCTGAGTGCATTCCCGAGATGGTCGCGAAGTGGCGCGAGGGCGCCCAGGTCGTGCGCGCGGTGCGCACCTCCCGCCAGGAAACCGGCCCGCGGCGGCTGGGCATGGATCTTTTTCACGCCGTCTTCAGCAGCGTCTCCGATTTCCCGATCGAATCCAACACCGGCACCTTCGGCCTGATGGACCGGGCGGCGGTCGACGCGCTCAAGCAGCTGCCCGAGCGCAACCGTTTCTTCCCCGGCCTGCGCTCGTGGGTGGGCTACCAGACGGCAGAGATCCGCTATGCCCGCCAGGAGCGTGCAGCGGGGCAGCCGCAACAGACTTTCCGCCGGTTGATCCGTTACGCCACGGATGGCGTGTTTAGTTTTTCCTACTTGCCGCTGCGGTTGTTGACCTACGTCGGGCTCTTCATTGCGTTCCTCGGTTTCTCGGCCGCGATCTTCTACGCGGTGCGCCGCATCATCGGCATTGAGACGGCGCCCACCGGCTACACCACGCTCGTCACCATCGTGTTGTTCCTGGGCGGCGTGCAGCTCATAGGCATCGGCGTGCTCGGCGAATACCTCGGGCGCATCTATGACGAGGTGAAGCACCGGCCGCTTTACCTGCTCCGCCGGAATCCGCGGCCGGGCGTGAAAGAATGAAGTCCACCCTGCGTGTGGCGGGGCTGCTGGTCCTGCTGGCGATCCTCGCGGCCACGGGTTGGCGGCTCATGGGCACCAACTTCATGATCCATGACGACGAGGGCTATGTCCTCATCGGCATCAAGAATTTCTCCGAACACGGCCGGCTCTACGACGACGTGTTCACCCAATACGGGCCCGCGCCCTTCCTCTATTACGATACCTTGCACCGCCTGACCGGTGCGGCGGTCACCAACCTGTTCGGCCGCACCCTGACGGTGATACACTGGCTCGTCGCCGCCTTCGCGGCGGGCCTGATCGCCTGGCGGCTCTCGCAGCGCTACTGGACGGCGCTGTTCACGCTCGCGATCGTCTTCGGCTATCTGTGGCAGATGACATGGGAGCCGCCCCACCCCGGCGGGCTGATCTCTCTCATCACCGCCGTGAGCCTGGCCGCCGCGGTCGAGGCGTGGCATCGCAACCGTCCCCGCCTCGCCACGCTCGTGCTCGGCCTGGCCGGTGCGGCGCTGATCCTGACCAAGATCAACGTCGGGCTTTTTTGGATTTGCTCGGCCGGCGCCTTTCTCCTGATCGGCACGGGGCGGCGTGGCGCCTGGCTGGCCGCGGCCGGCCTCATGGCTCTGCCCTTTGTCCTGATGCGCCCGCTGCTGGGTGAATCGTGGGTGTTCAACTTCGCGGTGGTCTTTGCCCTGTCGGGTGCCGCCACCTGCGCGCTGGTGGCCGCCGGGGATCCGCCCACCGTGCAATTCCGCGACTGGCTCGCCGCCGCCGCCGGCTTTGCCGGGCTGGGCGCGGTCATCATCATCGCCATTCTCGCCCGCGGCACCAGCCTGCGCGGGCTGGTCAATGGAGTGCTGCTCGACCCCCTCCGGCACCCCGTCAATTTTCACTTCGGTTTCCTCTGGCCCCCGCTCGCCTGGATCTTGGTGGTTCTCGCGGTCGCCGTCACCGCTCTCTGGCTCCTGCGCCCCGCCCTGCGGCCCCGACTGGTCGGCGGGGTTGCCCTGCTGCGCCTGCTGGCCCTCGCGTGCTTCGCCTGGCAGGCGGACACTTGGCTCACGATCTACGGGCCCGGCCGGATGATCAGCCTCGTGCTGCCGTTGACGCCGCTGTTTCTCCTGCCCTTGGATGAAGCCCCGGCCGGCGACCGCCGCCGGCAGGCCGCGGCGCTCGTCGCGCTGGTCGGCATGGGCCAGGTGTTGCACGCCTACCCGGTCGCCGGCACGCAGCTGGCGTGGGGTTCATTTCTCTTGCTGCCGCTTTTTGTCAGTGGGATCGCCGAGGCCGCCAGCCATCTGGCCCGGCGCCTGCAGCGCGGCTGGCTCGAATATCCCGTCGCGGCAGTCGCGCTGCTCACCGCCGCCTGGCAGGTGAACCTGCTGGCGGACCAGGGCCGGCAGCGCTGGGCCACCTCGGATCCGCTGGAGCTCGCCGGCGCCGAATCCCTCCGGCCGCAGGAGAACGTCCGCTACGCGTTGCGCATTCTGACGGCCAACGCCCAGCTTCACGCCGACCTGCTCTACTCGCGACCGGGCATGTTCAGTTTCAATCTCTGGAGCGGCGTGCCGACGCCCACGCTGCACAACGCCACCCACTGGTTCTGGCTGCTCCCGCCCAGCGAACAGCAGGCCATCATCGCCCGCCTGCAGGCCGAGCCGCGCTCGGCCGTCATCAGCAGCCGGCCGCTCGTCGATTTCCTCGACCAGAAGATCGGCCTGACCATCACCGGTCCGCTGAACGACTTCATCAACCAGCACTACCGGCAGCTCTTCAGCGTGTCCGGTTATGATTTCCTCGTGCCGCGCGACAGCCCGGTCGCGCCGTTCTTTGTCGCACAGAACTTCGAGAGCTCGACCGCGGGCGTCGAGCCGCGCCTCATCTCCGTGAATGTCGCGATCAAGGCCACGGTCGCCCGCATCGTGCTGCGCGATGTGCGGAATCCCGCGATGAACCTCGCCTCCTGGTCGGCGGACAACTGCCGGGTGACGCTCGGGCGGATCAACGCCCTCGGCCAGGCGGCCGGCGAGCCGCAACCCTGTGCCTGGCCGCTGCAGATCGACGGGCTGCGCACGCTGCGCCTGTATCATCGCGTGCCGGTGCCGGCGGGCCGGCCCGCGCAGCAGCTCGTGTTCCTC
>JANYAM010000182.1 GCA_025361365.1 Opitutus sp.
CCGATCCTATCTCGCAACCGCACCCGATGTCCTTCGCCAAAGCCACTGCCCAGCTCCGTCGCCTACTCGGAACCCGCGTCGCCACCTCTGACGACGCCCTTTTCCGCGCCTCGTTTGACGGCAGCAAACTTTCCTTCCTGCCCGAGGCGGTGATCTCGCCGAAAACCAACGCCGACATCACCACCGTCCTGACGCTCGCCAACAAATTCCGCGTGCCCGTCACCGTCCGTGGCGGCGGCACGTCGCTCACCGGCTCGGGCTCACCGGTACGCGGTGGTTGGGTACTCAACGTCTCGAAGTGGAATAAGATTAAAGTCGATGCCGACGCCGGTCTAGCCCAGGTCCAGTGCGGTGCGATCGTCGCCGACGTCCACGCCGCCGTCGAAGCGAAGGGCTGGTTCTATCCGCCTGATCCGGCTTCGAAAAAATACTCCACCATCGGCGGCAACATCGCCTGCAATGCCGGCGGCATGCACGGCGGCAAATACGGCGTGACGCGCGACTTCGTCATCGCCCTGCGCGGCTTCCTGCCGACGGGCGAGTTCGTGGAGTGGGGGACGGCCACCAAGAAATTTGCCGCGGGCTTCAACCTCCGCGACCTCTGGATCGGCAGCGAGGGCATGCTCGGCGTCGTGACTGGCGCCGTGCTCAAGCTCGTGCCGATGCCCGCCGCACGCTGGACGCTGCTGACGGCCTTCGCGAACGAGGCCGCGGCCCTCGGCGCGGCGCGGAAACTTTTCCGGCAGCGCGTGCAGCCGGCCATCTGCGAGTTCCTCGACCGCGAGAGCGTGATCTGCGCCGAGCGCGCCACGGGGAAGACCGTATTTCCCGGTCAGGCTGGCCGGCCGGTCATCCTGCTGGAGCTGGCGGGGTCGCTCGCCGAGGTGGACGACTTGAAGCAGGACGTGCTCGCCTGGGCGCAAAGCAACACGGTGGCTTTCCGCGAAGCGCACAGTCGCGCCGAAGTGGAGGAATTGTGGGAAGTCCGGCGCAAGTGCTCCGGCGCCATGTTCGAGCTCGGCGACTCGAAGCTCAACGAGGACATCGTCGTCCCGATGCGGAACTACGAGAAGTTTGCCCGGTTCATCACGCAATTGAAGCGTAGGTCAAAGCTGCCGATCCCGACCTTCGGCCACCTCGCCGACGGCAACCTGCACGTGAACATCATGTATCACCGCGACAACCCCGCCGAGACCAAGGCGGCCGAGGCGGCGGTGCAGCAGCTAATGGAGACGGTCGTGGCGCTCGGCGGTGCCATTTCCGGTGAGCACGGCATTGGCTTGGCCAAGACGCCCTTCCTCCGCCTCCAGCACAATCCGGCGCAGGTCCGCGCGATGCAGGCCGTCAAGAAGGCGCTCGATCCCCGCGGCATCCTGAATCCCGGAAAAATGTTTTCGGTCGTCCGCATTTGGAAATACCCGAAGCTGAAGCTGCGCTTGCCGTGGGATCACAAGTGATAACCCATAGCTCAGGAAAACCGCTGATTGACGCTAATCTTCGCTAATGGAAATTAGCGCGAATTAGCGAAGATTAGCGGTTGAGATCGATTCATTGCCTTTCATGCCAGCGCAGGGATTTCAGATCAGAAAGTTCGAGCCAGCCGACGAGCTTGCCGTCATTGTGCTCTGGCAGGCCTGCGACCTCGTCCGGCCGCAGAATGATCCGAAAAAGGACATCGCCCGGAAGCTGCGTGTGAATCCCGAGTGGTTTCTCATCGCGGAGTCGGGCGGATGCATTGTGGGCGCGGTCATGGTCGGCTACGAAGGCCATCGTGGCTGGATTAATTACCTCGCGGTCGACCCAACGCACCGGCGCGGCGGCATCGGTCGCGCGTTGATGGCCGAGGCCGAGCGGGTGTTGCATGCCGCGGGTTGCCCGAAGATCAACCTGCAGGTGCGTCCGGATAAAAAGGAGGTCGTCGCGTTCTACGCGGCGCTTGGCTTTTCCGTCGAGGGCGCGATCAGTCTAGGCAAGCGGCTTGAGCGGGACTAGGCCGCCTCGGCGGACTCGGGCGAAGCGGGCCCGGCCTGGCGGTTGCTGACATTGTTGCCGTCGTCCGCGCGCAGCTGCCAGAACATCACAGAGGCGATGATGGTCGCGCTGCCGAGGGCGATGAAGGCGTGGTGCAGGGCGCCCATAAAGTTGAGGCGGTCGGACTGCGGGATGTCGCCGACAAACCAGGCCGTGACGAGCGACGCGAAGGCGACGCCGAAGCTGAGCGACATCATCTGCGCGGTACTCGCGATGCTGTTGGCCATGCTGGCGTCGCGGTCGCTGATGTCGGCATAGACGAGCGTGTTCATACTGGTGAACTGGAGGGCGGAGAACAGGCCCTGCGTGAAGCTCAGCAGCAGGATGGCCCAGATGGGCGTGCCAGGGCCGACGAGCGAGAACGTCGCCATTGTCAGGCCAAAGCCCACGGTATTGACGGTCAGCACCCGGCGGTGGCCGAAGCGGGCGAGAATGGATTTGCTCATCACCTTCATGGCGATGGCGGCGATCGCCTGGGGCATGGTGAGCAGGCCGGCCTGCCACGCCGGGTGGCCGAGACCGATCTGGTAAAGCAGGGGTAGCAGAAACGGCATGCCACCGACGCCCAGCCGCGTGATAATGCCGCCGAGCACCGCGACGTTGAAGGTGCGGACCTGGAACAGGCCGAGCCGCATCACGGGATTCGGCACGCGGGTGCTGTGCCAGTAATAGGCCCCGAGCAGCGCCAGTGCGCCCGCCAGCAGGCCGAGGACCGGTCCGGCGGACAGGCGGTGCTCGCCAAAGATCTCAAGCACATACGAGAGCAGGGCGATGCCGCTGCCGAAGAGCAGGAAGCCCCATCGGTCGAGCGGCGCGACGGCCTCATCGCGGTAGTCCGGCATGTGGCGCTTGATCAGCCACAGGCCGAGCACCCCGATGGGCAGGTTGACGAAGAAAATGGAACGCCACGGCAGCAGGTGGACGATGACGCCGCCCATGAACGGCCCGAGGAGGGGACCGATGAGGGCGGGAATGACGACGAAGTTCATTGCATTCAGCATCTCGGACTTGGGGAAGGTGCGCACGAGCGCCAGCCGGCCGACGGGGGTCATCATGGCGCCGCCAATGCCCTGAATGACACGGGCGGCGACGAGCATGGGGCTGTTGAGCGCCAGGCCGCAGGCCAGTGAGCCGAGGGTGAAGAGCCAGACCGCCCACGTGAACACCCGCTTGGTGCCGAAGCGGTCGGCCATCCAGCCGCTGATGGGGATGAATACGGCC